>CBJKNR010000445.1:0-3209 GCA_966417555.1 uncultured Sphingopyxis sp. | reverse complement strand
CCTTCGGCGGTCCCCCTCCCCGCAAGCGGGGAGGATTTATGGCAGCTTCCGGTCGTTACCCGCCCCAACTATGCTTTCGCGAACCAGATGATATGCCGCGCGCCCTTGCCGCCCGCGCGGGCGCGCACCGCGACCTCTTCGACCCGAAAGCCTGCCGCGATCAGGCGCCGGGTAAAGTGTGCGTCGGGCGCGGCCGACCAGATCGCAAGGACACCGCCGGGGCGGAGCGCTGCCTTTGCCGACGCGAGGCCGGCGGGCGAATAAATGCCGTCGTTCGCCGGCCGCACCAGCCCGTCGGGGCCGTTGTCGACGTCGAGGAGGATAGCATCGTACCGGCCGCGTCCGGCCGCGATTGCCGCGGCGACATCGCCAACCACCAGCTCGACGCGCGGATCGTCGAGGCAGCCCGCCGCCAGCGCCGCCATCGGCCCGCGCGCCCAGTCGATGATTTCGGGGACGAGTTCGGCGACGGTGACCTTCGCGTCGGGGCCGAGCGCCGCGAGCGCCGCGCGCAGTGTGAAGCCCATGCCATAGCCGCCGATCAGCAGATGCGCCGTATCCGGGCTGCGCAGCCGCTCGCAGCTCATCACTGCGAGCGCCTCTTCCGAACCGCTCATGCGGCTGTTCATCAGCTCGTTGCCGCCGATCGCGATGATGAAATCATCGCCGCGGCGGTACAGGCGCAGCGCGTCGCCGCCCGGAATCTGCGCCGTGTCGATGAGCTCGCGAATCTTCAAGCGATGTCAGCCAAGTTCGCTGAGATCGAGTTCGGCGAGCAGCGCCGCACGCGCCTTGCGTACGTCGCTTGCGAGCGCCGCCGATGCGAGGTCGCCGGGCGCAATCGCCTCGGGCCAATATTTTGCGACCACATCGGCAATCCGGTCGAGCTTCGCTTCATCGGCGATGAAGCGCGGATCGACGGTCGCCGGATCGGCGACGACACGCAGCCGCAGGCAGGCGGGGCCGCCGCCGTTCGCCATCGACTGGCGGACATCGACGGGCAGCAACCGGCGGATCGGGCCGTTGCCCGCGATCATCTCTTCCAGCCAGCTCCATACCGCCGGCGTCTCTTTTGCCTCGGTCGGCAGCACCAGCCCCATGCCGCCCCCGGGCAGGCTGACGAGCTGCGCGTTGAACAGATAGGATTTGATCGCGTGCGCGAGGCTTACCGCGCTGGCGGGCACCTCGACGATCTCGACCGCGGGAAAGGCCTTGCGGATTTCGGCGTGCGCGGCCTCGCGGTCCTCGAAAGCGCTTTCGTGGGTGAACAGCACATGCTCGTTCGCGACCGCGACGACGTCGTTGTGGAACGCGCCGCTCTGGATCGCCGTGTCCGACTGACGGAGGAAGAGCGTGCGCGCCGGATCGATCCGGTGATGGCGCGCGATCGCCTTCGACGCGTCGAGATGCTGGCGCGCGGGGAAGCGGCCGCCGCTGACCCCATAGACGAAGATTTCGACGCCTGCCGCTTCATGCCCGCTGCACAGCCGCATATGGTTCGCCGCGCCCTCGTCGCCGAACGGCGCCGGGACCGGCGGATGCACGACGAAGGCGGGATCGGCGAAGGCGAGACGGAGCTGCGCCAGCGTACCCGGCCACTCGTGGCTGCGGTGCGGCATGGTGACGAGGTTGGCGACGGTCAGATGGCATTTGCCGTCGGCGCTGTCGGGGGCAGGGGAGACGGTCGCGGCGTTCGCGGCCCACATCGACGACGCCGACCAGGCCTGCGCGCGCAAATGGCCCTCGGCCTCTTCGGCTGTCGTGCCGAGGGTCGCGAGCCAAGGTGCGTCGGGGCGGTCCAGCGGCATGAAAAAGCCCTGGGGGAGCCCGAGCGCCAGATTGTGGCGCATCTTCCCGATGCCCTGCAACGCCGCCGCGCGCGGCTGCGACACGTCGCCGGCATGGCTCGCCGACGCGATATTGCCGCGACTGAGCCCGGCATAATTGTGGCTCGGCCCGATGATGCCGTCGAAGTTGATTTCGCTGAGCATGTTATCGCCCGATCCAGCTGATTTCGTCGCCGATCCCGACGCCCAAAATGCGCGCCGCCTCGGCGTCGATTGTCCCGTCGGCGCCGACGGTGCCGAAGCAGCAGCGAAATTCGGCGAGGCGCCCGGTCGCGATCAGCCCGTCCTCGCCGGAATCCTGACCGGCGGGGGCGATGCCCGTCACCTCGACATGTTTCGCGTCGCGGATGCTCGCGACCTGATCGGTGCGCGCGGTCATCGTCGGGCCACCGTCGAAGATGTCGACATAATTTTCGAAGGCGAAGCCTTCGTTCTCGAGCATGCGCATCGCGGCGCGACCCGTGGGGTGCGGGACGCCGATCACGCTGCGCGCATGTTCGTTCAGCATCGCGATATAGACCGGATGCTTGGGCATCAGGTCGGCGATGAACTGGTTCCCGTGGACCGCGTTGAACTGATCGGCCTCCTGGAAATTCATCCCGAAGAATTTGCCCGCGACCCCGTCCCAGAAGGGCGAGCCGCCGGCCTCGTCGATCACCCCGCGCAGCTCGGCAAGGATGCGGTCGCCAAAACGCGCGCGGTGGCGCGCGATGAACAGATAGCGCGAGCGCGCGAGCAGCAGCCCGAGCCCGCCGGCGCGCGCCGCGGGGTGCAGAAACAGCCCGCCAACTTCAGATGCGCCGTTCAGATCGTTGCTCAGCATCAGCACCTGCGCGTGGAAGGTGCGGTTCAATTGCTCGCTATGCTTGCTGTCGGTGCCGATGCGATAGGAGTAAAAGGGCCAGCGCTGGCCGACCTGCCCGAAGATCTGGCAGGTGCCGCGCACTTCGCCGCTGTCGAGATCCTCGAGCACCATGAGATAGAGCTCGTCGGCCGGATATTCCTTGTCCGAGGCAAAGCCCGCCTCGGCGCGTTCGAGCTTGGCACGCAGCGCCTTTTTGTCGGGAGGCAGGTTGGTGAAGCCGCCGCCGGTCAGCTTCGCCATTTCATAGATACTTTGCAGGTCGCCCGGTTTGGCCGCCCGGATCACATAATTCACACAGTCCCCCGTTCCGCTATTCTGGTTATGGTGAGCGCCGACAGCTGCGCCCGCTCGGCGAGGCTGTCGACGATCAGAAATTCGTCCGGCGAATGGATCGCGCCGCCGCGCGGACCCATGGTGTCGACCACGGGGATCCCGCACGCCGCGATGTTGTTGCCGTCGCACACGCCGCCGGTCGCGTTCCAGCCGATCGGCGGCAG
>CBJKNR010000444.1:0-3213 GCA_966417555.1 uncultured Sphingopyxis sp. | reverse complement strand
CGATCTTCCCATGCAGCCCGACGAAAACGGCTATGAAGCCATCGCTCTCGATGAGCTTCGCGCTGCTGCCGTCGCCCGGTCGCGCGCGTCCCCTGGCGCCATCGACCGGATCCGCATCGTTCCGGTTCGCTACTAGCTGTCCCGTGCAAGATGATCGGACTTCAAGACATGGCCGACTATGAGATTGTTGCCGTGCGCGAGGGCGCCGGTAACGGCCGGACGCATCATATCGCGGCGGTGAAAGTGGGCGAGAGCCTGTTCCTCGCCGATCAGATCATCGACTGGATCAACGCCGGGACGCACCGTTTCTGGGTGTGGTTCCAGAATGAAGAGATCGACGTGATCGCGAAGGCACAAGGTTCTTCGCGGCGTTATTATCTGACCATAACGGGCGGAAGCTTCCCGCCCATCGCTTTGCTGTCACTGCCCCGCTTCTGATCGAGTGACCGGCTTGTAATCGATTGCCGACATTTCTGTGCGATATCGGGGATGTTCTTAATCGTCGTCCATCGCCGGCGCGAGCGCCGGGTCGAGGTCGCGCGGGCGAATGAAGCCTGTGAAGCGCGCTGTGTTGACATCGAGATCGTGCCAGTCGGCAATATCGAATTCGAGCCGCGCGAGCGCCGCGGTCGGCAGTTTTTCCTCGACCCTCGCACGGAGTTCATCGTCCTCCGATTCGGGAACGAGCATCAGGATCAGATCTTCAAGCCCGGGATTATGTCCTGAAATCAGCAGATGCTGCGCTTCGCCGCCCGTGTCGCGGACGACGTCGATCAGCGTCGCCGCCGAGGCGAGATAGATGCGCCGGTCCCAATGCGGCTCGATCGCATGGAGGTCGGCGGCGGGCTGAAAGATGTCGAGCGTTTCGCTGACGCGAACCGCCGGCGACGCGACGATGCGGTCGACGGGCAGTTTCTGTCGTTTCAGCCATTGGCCGACCAGTTCGGCGCCGCGAGCGCCGCGCTTGTTGATCGGACGGTCGAAATCGCGCTCGACGGCCACGTCCCAACCCGACTTGGCGTGGCGCAGGATGGTCAAAGTCTTCAAAATTTCTCCCCGCGTTCGCGCGCTTATGCCCTCGTTCGGCAATCTTGTGCCGGAAACTTATGACGGTGAAAAGGCGGGAAAGGCGGTTTTTCTTCGTTCGACATTCGCCGCGGCGACATGGCCCACCGCTTCGTCGAGCGGCAGGCGGCGGATCGGCGTGCCTTCGGGAAAGGCGCTGAGCAGCCGCGAAGGGACGCTCGGCGAGAGCATCACGAACTGGCCGAAATCGTCAGCGCGGCGGATCAGGCGGCCGAAGGCCTGCCCGATGCGCGCGCGGATCACCATATCGTCATAGGCGCTGCCGCCCTGCGCCGCGCGGCGCGCCGCGTGGAGGATCGTCGGGCGCGGCCAGGGCACACCCTCCATCACGACGAGACGGAGCGAATCGCCGGGCACATCGACCCCATCCCTCAGTGCGTCGGTACCGAGCAGCGAAGCGTGCGGGTCGGCGCGGAAGATGTCGACGAGCGTGCCGGTGTCGAGCGGGTCGACATGCTGGGCGAAGAGTGGCAGCCCGGCGCGCGCGAGGCGGTCGGCGATGCGCGAATGGACGATCCGCAGCCGCCGGATCGCGCTGAACAGCCCGAGCGCGCCGCCGCCGGCTGCCTCGATCAGCCGGCTGTACGCACCCGCAAGCGCGGGGAGGTCGCCGCGCGCGATGTCGGTGACGATCAGCACTTCGGACTGGCGCGCATAGTCGAACGGGCTGGGCACCGCGAAATGCCGGACGCCGCCGTCCATATGGCGCGCGCCGGTGCGGATGTCCGCGTCGGTCCAGCCGCCTCTGCCGTGTCCGCCGCCGCGCAGGGTCGCCGATGTGACGAGCACGCCCTGTGCGGGCCGGTACACGACCTCGGCGATCGGCCGCGCGGGGTCGAGCCAGTGGCGGTGGAGGCCGCAGTCGAACTCGCGCCCGTCGTAGCGGTCGACCGCGAGCCAGTCGACGAAATCGGGATCGGCGGGGCCGCCGACGCGCCCGAGCAGCGACAGCCAGCCGCCGAGCGTGTCGATACGCGTCCCGAGGCTGTTCCGCGCACCGTCGACGCGCGCGCGCGCCTGCCCGTCGAGCCAGTCGGGCGGATCCTCGATCAGGGCCTCGAGCCGTTTGCCGATCGCCATCAGCGGGCACAGCAGCGCCTCGATCGCGTCGCTCGCGCGCGCTGCCCCGGTGACCAGTTCGGGATCGGGATCGGCGAGCTCGGTTTCGAGACCGTATCCTGTGTCGGCGGTGCGCGTGTCGACGCCGCGCGCATAGACTTGTCCGCGCACCGCGACGAGCAGCCGCTCGATCGCGCCCCACGGCTCGTTCTCGGACAACCGGCCGAGCCAGCCGTCGCCGGGCAGTTCGGCGGCGGCGGCGATCGCTGCCTGGATCGCGCGGTCGCCCGCCTCGTCATAGCTCGCGACATCGGCGAGCCGCGCGGCGAGCCCGCGCCGCCGCCCGCGCGACTTGCCCTCGGGCCCCAGCACCCAGCGGCGGATTTCGACCGCTTCCTGTCCGGTCAGCGCCGCGGCGAACATCGAATCGGCGGCGTCCCACAGATGATGGCCCTCATCGAAGATCAGCCGCGTCGCGGGCGCGCCGCCATCGCGGGGCCGCGCCGCCTGCACCATCGTCAACGCATGGTTGGCGATCACGATGTCGGCCTGCGTCGCGGCGCGCGCCGAATGCTCGATGAAGCATTTGCGGAAATGCGGGCAGCCGGCATAGATGCACTCGCCGCGCCGGTCGGTGAGCGCGGTGGTGCCGTTGCGGCGAAAAAGGGCGGGGAGCCAGCCGGGCAGGTCGCCGCCGACCATGTCGCCATCGCGTGTATAGGCGGCCCAGCGCGCGACAAGCTGCGCAAGGATCGCCGCGCGGCCCGAAAAGCCGCCCTGCAGTGCATCCTCGAGGTTGAGCAGGCAGAGGTAATTTTCGCGCCCCTTGCGCACGACGACCTTTTCGCGGTGCGTCGCGGCGTCGGGGTAGAGCCGCTCGGTCTCGCGCGACAATTGGCGCTGCAATGCCTTGGTGAAGGTCGAGATGCAGACGCTGCCCGCCGACTGGTCGATCCATTGTTTCGCCGGCGCGAGATAGCCGAGGGTCTTGCCGATGCCCGTGCCCGCCTCGGCGACGAGCATTTGCGGCGCGTCCCTGCGATCGCGCGGGGCAAAGATCGCGGCGGC
>CBJKNR010000443.1:0-3223 GCA_966417555.1 uncultured Sphingopyxis sp. | reverse complement strand
GATGTGCGTCCTCTCGGCAGCGGCGAGGCTGACTTCGGATCCCTCGGGGAGCTTGCGTGCGATTTCGAACAAGGTGTGCGCCGACACCGTTGTGGTGCCCGGCGTCTCGACCTTCGCGGCGATCGTTTCGACGACCTGCAGGTCGAGGTCGGTCGCCATCAGTTTGAGCTGACCCGACGCATCGGCTTCGATCAGGACGTTGGAGAGGATCGGGATCGTATTGCGCCGTTCGACCACCGACTGGACGTGGCCGAGGCTCTTCAACAACACTGCGCGTTCGATCGTCGCTTTCATTCTAAATCCGCCATCCCTGTGTTTTCCGCGGGAAAAGTCCCTGAGGGACAGAGCATCGGAGGCGATTCGTGCCCCGATTCTGGCCCCTGAAAATGTCCACCTTCCTTAACGGAAGCATCGGCGCGCGCAAGCCATGCTTGCAAAGCAGCCCCAATCGCGCAAACGAGAGGCGATGCGGGGCTGGGCCTGTCTTTTCCTGATGCTGGCGGGGCTGCCCGCAGCGGTGTTCGCCGCCGGCCCGGCCGCGCTCGGCATTTTCGACGGCTGGGGTGCGTTCCGCGATCCCGCCACCCCGCGCTGCTACGCCATCGCCTCGCCCTCCGCGACGATCGGCACGCCCGATGTCAAGGCCTATGCCAGCGTCGGTTATTGGCCAAAGTCGCGCATCCGCGGGCAATTTTACGTCCGCCTGTCGAAGGCCCGCGCCCCGGACCGCGACCTGCGCCTGACGATCGGCAGCCGCCGCTTCATCCTGACGGGCAACGGCGCGCACGGCTGGGCGAGCGATGCGCGGATGGACGCCGCGATCGTCGCCGCGATGCGATCGGCGCCGAGCATGAGCGTCGAGAGCGGCACTGCAACAGGCAGAGCCATCGCCGATACATACCGGCTGCGCGGCGCCGCAACCGCGATCGATGCGGCGGCGTTGGGGTGCGCGAAGCTGCGATGAGGCAGTTTCAGGAAGTGGCGGATTTCTGCGTAACTTCACTCGCGATTCACCCACCCTTGTCATCCCGGACCTGATCCGGGATCCATTACCGCACCCACGGAATCTGGACCCCGGATCAGGTCCGGGGCGACGGAACGGGAGAAAAGGGGGTTTTCGCGAAACGGCGGAAAACTGCGTAACTTCACTCTGAAATCGACTTCCGTCGCGCGCGTCGAAGCGGACGCAAGGGCATCTGTCACGCCGAGGAGGAAAGCTGCGTCGCAGGTCATCGCCCGGCAGGCTAAATCGGCGGAATATTGTAGGACAGCCATTTCTGAACGGAGCTGACGCGATGAAGACAATCGGCCTGATCGGCGGCTTGAGCTGGGAAAGTTCGGCCCAATATTACCGGCTGCTCAATGAAGGTGTGCGGGCGCGGCTGGGCGGGCTGCATTCGGCGCGCATCCTGCTCTTGTCACTCGATTTCGCGCCCATCGCCGAATTGCAGGCAAGCGGCGATTGGAGCGTACTTGATGGTCAGATGGCCGACGCGGCGAGATCGCTTGCGGCGGGCGGCGCCGGGATGTTGCTGATCTGCGCGAATACGATGCATCTGTGCGCCGAGGCGGTCGAGGCGGCGACAGAGGTGCCGTTGCTCCACATCGCCGATCCCGCCATCGCGGCCATTCAAGCCGCGGGGTTCTCGCGCGTCGGGCTGCTCGGTACCGCTTTCACCATGGAAAAGCCCTTCTACACCGCGCGGATGGCGGCGGCGGGAATCGAGGCGATCATCCCCGGCGACGCCGATCGCGCGACCGTCCACCGGATCATTTACGACGAATTGGTCCAGGGCGTGATCCGCGACGCTTCGCGCGCCGAATATCGCCGGATCATCGCCGCGCTTGTTGCCGATGGCGCCGAGGCGATCGTACTGGCCTGCACCGAAATCATGCTGCTGGTCAGCGAGGACGACAGCGCGGTGCCGCTGTTCGACACGCTGGTGCTGCATGTCGATGCAGCGGTGGACGCGGCGCTCGCACCCTAGGGCCAGGACCCTAGCTTCGCGCGAGCTTCGTCAGTTCGGCCGCGAGGAAATCGAGGACGATGCGCACGCGCGGCACATGGCGGAGCCGTTCGTGGGTCAGCAGCCACAGGCCCGATGTATCTTCGGTTTTCGGCGGAATACAGCGGATCAGGTCGGGTTCGTGATCGGCGAGGAACGCCGGCAATATGGTAAGTCCCATGCCCGAACGCACCCCGGCGAGCAGGCCGGTGCCCGTGTCATATTTCATGACCACCGAATCCTCGAGCCGATATTGCCGCAGCCACGCCTGATAGGGCTCCCACACATAGCCGCCCCCGCCGATGAACGGATGCGCGGCAAGCTCCTCGCGCGTGTGCGGAATGCCGTGCCGGTCGGCATAGTCGCGGCTGCAGTAGAGCGTCCAGGGATTGTCGGCGACCCGCCGCCCGACGAGGCCCGCGCCCGTCGGCTGCTTGGTACTGCGGATCGCGATGTCCGCCGCGCCGGCAGCGAGGTCGCGCGGCTCGTCCGACGTGCCGAGATGGATGTGGATGCCGGGATGCGCGGCGCGCAGATCCCGCAGGATCGGCGGCAGGATCGTCACCGCGAAGATTTCCATCACCGTGACGCTGACCGTCCCACCCGCGTCGCGCGAGCGCGCGCCCGCGGCGTCGCCGAAGCGGTCGGCGGCGTCCTTTACGGCGAGCGCGCTCGCCAGCATCGCCTCGCCCACCGGGGTCCGCGCATAGCCCGCTTGCCGCCGTTCGAAGAGGTTGAGCCCGGTCGCCTCCTCGAGCGCCGCGATGCGCCGGGCGACGGTCGTCTGGCTGACGCGCATCGCCTGCGCGGCGGACAGGGTACTGCCCGTCTCCGCGACCGCCAGAAAGGCCTTGAGGTCGTTCCAATCATACATGACGCCTTGTGCGACATAACGACCCCGCGCTCATTCTGCAATTTTGCAGAATGGGTGCGCAAACTCGTTGCTCCTTTTGGGCAGGGCGATCGATTATCTGCTTCTCCACCGGCTTCCCCTCCTCCTCCCCAGCCGGCCGATGGAGACTCAAGATGCAAAAGCTTCTGATCCTCGCCACCCTCGCTGCCGCCTCGGTCGGCCAGCCTGTTTTGGCGCAAACCGATGCCGCCAACCCGAGCGTCGCCGTCCAGCACAGGGACCTCGACCTTCGGACCGAGGCCGGCACCAGGGCGCTCGACCGCCGCATCTGGCGCGCTGTCGTCGAAGTGTGCGGCAAGGCGCC
>CBJKNR010000442.1:0-3232 GCA_966417555.1 uncultured Sphingopyxis sp. | reverse complement strand
GAAAGACTCAACCGCGGCGCGCGGCGGGGGTACGGCTTGCCGTAGCGGCATCGGCTGGCCGGCCGGGACAGGGGAAACGAAGCTGCCGCCCGCGCGCAACGACCATGGCGTCATAGCGGCCGGCAAAATTTGCGGCGATGACGGGGTCATCGACGGCGAGCCCGCCGGTCAGGGCGCCGAAGGCAGGGAGAATCAGCCGCTGTTCATCCCCTGCAAAACAGGGGCGCGACACGAGGCGGCCGCGCGAGCTGATCCGCAGCTTGGGGTGAAAATGCCCCGAAATTTCGGGCCGCATTTCGCCCGCGAGGCTCTGGTGGCGAAAGACGATCCCGTCGACGACCAGTTCGTCGGCGACCTCACCCCCCCACGCGCCGCCGGTCAGGCCGTCGTGATTGCCCGCGACCCACAGGATGCGGGTCGACGCCGCCTGCCCGGCGAGCCGCGCGGCGACGGCGGGGACGATGCGGTCGGCCGCCGCGCGGTCGTGAAAGCTGTCGCCGAGGCACCAGATCGCGCGCGCGCCGGTCCCGGCGGCGAGCGCAGCCAGCCGGTCGAGCGTGTCGTGGCTGTCATAGGGCGGCAGCGGCTGGCCGAGTGCGGCGTACCAGCTCGCCTTTTCAAGGTGCAGATCGGCGACGATCAGCGCGCCGTGGCGCGGCCAGAACAGCGCACGGTCGGCCAGCATGCAAAATTGCTGGTCGCCAAAGTCGAAAGTCGCGGCTGCGGACATGCGCCCGCTATGGCGGTGGCCGCCGCCGACCGCAAGCGCCTCAATCCCTTCAGGACAGGCTCCAGGGTCCTGACCCTAGGTGCCTCGCGTCGCAATGTTCTCGGCGAAGCGAATCCTGGTCGTGTGGCTCGCCTCGTCGGGCAGGTCGAAGACGACGCGCTTGTTCGGAAAATCGATCTCGACGCGGTCGAACAGCGCGAGGCTGTCCATGCCGAGCAGGAGTGCGGGCCGTTCATGGAGGCCGAGCACGCGGAAGGCCTGGCCGTCGGCGAAGCTGACCGGCAGATCGTTGACGTCCATGCCGTTGATGACGATGCGTTTGATTGCGGTGCGCAGCGCGGGCACGTCCTCGCCGGTCACCGCGGCGAGCGTCGTTGCGACGAACGGCAGGCGATTCGCGCGTTTGCTTGCGACCAGCCGCTGCAAGGCCATGTTGCCGACGCTCGTCTGCGCGCCGGTGTCGACGATGACGTCGATGCGTCTGCCGTTCAGCCGCGCGTCGGACAGGATCAGCCGCCCCGCCGAATTGCGCGCGGTGACGACGATCGCATCATCGTCCCTGATCAGCGGCGTCGTACGGCGCCGCGTTTCGAGGATCTGCATGCTTTCCTTGCGGAAATCGATCAGCACGCGCCGTTCGTCGAGCATGTCGACGCCGATCAGCCCCGCAGCGCCGATATGCCGGCCGAAAAAGGCGGGCGCATCGACCGCGGGAAGGTGCAGCTTCTGCATCTGCAATGCCGCGACGCGATAGCTCGGCACCGTCGCCGATCCGCCGATCGTCGCCATCCGCAGCTTTTCGCCCTGCACCAGCCCGAGGCGCTCGGCGAGCTCGCGCGCGATCACCGTGCGCTCGGCGCCGGTGTCGACGAGGAAGGAAAAGGGCCCCTGACTGCCGACCATCACCTTCACCGACATGCGCCGCGTCGCATCGAGGTCGAAGGGTTCGATGAAGGGAACGACGGTCACCGGCGGGGCGAGCGTTTCGGCCGGCGGCGCGGGCGTCGCTGCGGGGACGGGGGACGAGTCGGCGGGCGCTGGCGTCGCGCCGATCAGCGCGGGCGCGGCGAGCAGCGCCAGAAGGACGGACCGCTTCGGAACCTGGGTCATCGCTGGCATCCTCTGTATATTTTTGCGCAATCTACGCCTCATCGGGCCGCGCAGCAAGCGAAACGCCGGTCATTGGAGGATCCTACCTGCGGCGAAGCCGTGGGGAGGGGAACCGCGCCCGGAGAGCGTGGTGGAAGGGCTGCTGCGTCGCGCCAATAGCCCCTCCGTCAGCCCTTCGGGCTGCCACCTCCCCATGGCTTCGCCACAGGGAGGAACAAATCAATCACCCCATCGCCTGTTCGGCGAGGCTATCAGCGAGTTCGCCGAGCAGCGCATCGTCGATGTCGGCCGCGGCGACATTCTCGCGCCCGATCAGCACGAGCACGGGGATGGCGAGCGGGCTGATTCGCTCGAGCGCCTTGTGCAGCATCGTCCCCGCTGCGCGATCGAGCAGATCGCCCAGACGCGCGACGTCGGTCAGCCGTTCGCGCGCGTCGGCCCACGCGGCCTCGAGCAGCAGATGGTCGGGCTCGTATTTCCTGAGCACGTCGAAGATCAGGTCGGTCGAGAAGGTCACCTGCTTGCCGGTCTTGCGCTTGCCCGGCTGCTGGCGCTCGATCAGCCCGCCGATGATCGCGACCTCGCGGAAGGCGCGTTTCAGGAGATGCGAGCGCTCGACCCATTCGACGAACTCTTCGGACAGGATTTCGGCCTCGAACAGATTCTGCGGATGCGCCACGGGACGCAGCGACCAGATCGCGATCGCATAGTCGGACGCGACGAAGCCCAGGGGCTGCAATCCGGCGCGCTCCATCCGCTTGGTGATCAGCATGCCCAGCGACTGGTGCGCGTTCCACCCTTCGAACGGATAGCAGACGAGATAATGGTTGCCCTCGTGCGGGAAGGTCTCGACGAGCAACTCGCCCGGCCGCGGCAGCGCCGAACGCAGCGCCTGCATCTCGAGCCAGAAGCGCACATCTTCCGGAAAGCGCTGCCAGCTTTCGGAATCGGCAAGGAAGCTGCGCACGCGGTCGGCAAGCCGCGTCGAGATCGCGAGCCGTGCGCCCATATAGCTCGGGATGCGCGCGGGGCGCGTCGTCGCGCGGACGATCAGGTCGGTGTCGCGGATCGCCTCGACCTCAAGGCTCAAGCCGGCGAAGGCGAAGGTGTCGCCGGGGGTCAGCGTGCTCGCGAAATATTCCTCGACCTTGCCAAGCCGCCGGCCGTTCCTGAACCGGACATCGGCCATCGGCGCCTCGACGATGATTCCGGCGTTGAGCCGGTGCTGCGCGGCGAGCCGCGGATGCGCGATGCGCCAGCGGCCCGGCCCGTCGGGGGCGAGGCGGCGGAAGCGGTCGTAGCTTTTGAGCGCATAGCCGCCGTCGCGCACGAAGCCGAGCAGCCGTGCGAAGATTTCGGCGTCGATCCATCGATAGGGCGACGCGCTCCGGA
>CBJKNR010000441.1:0-3242 GCA_966417555.1 uncultured Sphingopyxis sp. | reverse complement strand
CTGACCCCCGCCGCCTTCCGCGCTTTCTGGGAACCGCGGCTCGCGAGCGGACCGCCCGAGGTGCAGAGTTTCGTCGACCTCGAGACGGTCGATTACAAGAAGATCCTCGCCGAAACGCTCGGCGCGCTGCCGCGGCGCCAGACGCTGGCGCCGCCGAGCGGCCAGCGCGTCGATTTCGCCAGGCATGTCACCGCCCCCGAAATCGCCTATCACCGCGGCGAACAGGGACAGGCCGCGGCGATGACCGCTTGGCCGACCGGCGGCGGCCTTGCCAGTCCGCGCGATGCGCGCGGGCTCGAGGTGCTCGCGGCGATCTTCAACGACCGGCTGTTCGACCGGCTGCGCGCCGAACAGGGCGCCAGCTACGGCCCCGTCGTCGACAGCCACTGGCCGACCGGGTTCGACAGCGGCGGCTATCTGCTCGTCGGCAGCCTGCTCGCGCCGAAGGATCTCGACCGCTTCTATGGCATTGCAAAGGAGATCGCGGCCGATCTCGTCGCCAAACCGGTCACTGCGGACGAACTCGCCCGCAACGCCGGGCCGATCCGCGAACAGGTCGCGCGCGCCTCGACGGGCAATGTCTACTGGATGTTCCTGCTCGAAGGCGCGACGCGCGACCCGCGCGTTGCTGCGGCGGCGCTGTCGATCCAGGACGATATTTCGGCGGTCACCGCAGCCGACGTCCAGCGGCTCGCGCGGCAATATCTGACGCCCGAGCGCCAATGGTCGCTGGCGATCCTGCCCAAGGGCATGACGCTCGCCGACGCGTCGGCGCTGAACACGGCGCCCGCGCCGGCGGCGGGCGGACGCTAGGGGTTTACGTCCTAGTGTAGCTTCAGCCGCGGCCGGATGATCGCGTTCACCCGGCCGATGAGGATCAGCGCCGATCCGTGGAGCCAGCCGTGGATCGCGATCAGGTGCATGCGGTAGAGCGAGGTATAGACGAAGCGTGCGAGTCGCCCCTCGATCGCCATCCGCCCGCCGATCAGGTTGCCCATCAGGCTGCCGACCGTCGAAAAGCGGCTGAGCGACACGAGCGAGCCATGATCCTTGTAGACGAAATCGCGGAGCGGCTTTCCCTTCTGGATCGCGACGAGGTTGCGGAACGCTGCAGAGGCCATCTGGTGCGCCGATTGCGCGCGCGGGGGGACCGGCCGCTCGTCGCCGGGCAGCACGCAATAGGCGCAGTCGCCGATCGCGAAGATCCGCTCGTCGGCGGTGGTTTGCAGCGTCGGGCGGACGATGAATTGCCCGCTCCCCGCGCGTTCGAGCCCGTCCGTTTCGTCGGCAAGCGGCGCGGTCTTCACGCCCGCCGCCCAGACGCGGAGGTCGGCGGGGATGACCGCACCCGATTTCAGCACCATCGCGTCGGGGCGCACCTCGGTCACGGGGGTGTTGGTGAGCACCGTGACCCCCAGAGCCTCCAGCTCCTGTTGCGCCGCCGCGGCGAGGCGCTCGGGAAGCGCGGGCAGGATACGCGGGCCCGCCTCGATCAGCGTGACGCGGAGGCGCTTCTCGTCGAACACCTCGAGCCCGTAATGCCGAAGCCCGCCCGCGGCGTTGAACAGCTCGGCGGCAAGCTCGACGCCCGTCGCGCCGCCGCCGACGAGCGCGATGCGGACCTGCGCATCGCTCGCCGGATCGGTCATCATCGCGTGCGAGACGCGCAGGCAATGATTGAGCAGCCGGTTGCGGAAGCGGTCGGCCTGCGGCCGTTCGTCGAGGAAGATGCAATGCTCGCGCGCGCCGGGCGTGCCGAAATCATTGCCCACCGATCCCATCGCGAGCACAAGATAGTCGAAGCGCAACTGGTGCCGTGCGATCAGCTCGCTGCCGTCCTCGTCGAGCATCGGCGCGATCACGATCTCGCGCGTCGCCCTGTCGATGCTCTCGAGCGTTCCGGGAAAGAAACGATAGCCCCAGCGGTGACAATGGCTGCGATAGCCGACCTCGTCGAGGTTGGCGTCGAGCGAGCCCGTCGCGACTTCGTGGAGCAGCGGCTTCCACACATGAGTGCGGTACTTGTCGATCAGGATGATGTCGTGCCTCGCGCGGCCGTAGCGTGCACCGAGCCGGCGCGCGAGTTCGAGCCCGCCCGCGCCGCAGCCAACGATCACGATCTGGGTCTTGCGTGGCGTCGTCACATCGGGCTCCCCGAAAGGTCTTAAGCGGTTTCGCCGCCCGGTTCGGGGCGGCGCGTCCGCCTGATCCGCGGCTCACGCACGAGCTGGCCCTTGGTCATGATGTCGTGGCGCATCTTCGCGCGCACGTCGTGGATCGACGCGATCACGGGCCCCATTGCAACGCCCAGGTCGATCAGCACCGCCTCGGCGAGTTGCAGCGAGCTTTCGAGCGTTTCGGGCACCGCGTCGCTCGCCCCCGCCTGGTAAAGCGCGCCCGCATGGTCGGCATCGCGCGCGCGGCTGATGATCGGCAGCGCGGGATATTTCTGGCGCAACTGGCGCGTCATCCGGAGCTGCTGGACCGGGTCGTCCATCGTCAGCACGATCGCCTGCGCATTCTCGATCCCGAGCTTGTCGAGGCTGCCCGGCCGCGCGACGTCGGCAAAGCGCACGGCGAAGCCGTCGCGCCGCGCCGCGGCGACCGTGTCGATGTCGGCGTCGACCGCAATATAGGGACGACCATGCTCGCGCAGCAGCTCGGCGACGGTATGCCCGACGCGGCCAAAGCCGACGATGACGGTGCGGCCCTCGGGCGTCTCCTCATCCTGCGCATCGCCGGTGCGCATCTCGATCCGCCGCGCGATATCGTGACCGATGCGGGCGAGGAGGGGGGTGATCGTGAGGCCGATCGCGGTCACGAGCTGCCAGAATTCGGCGGTGCTGCGGCTGATGAGCTGTGCCTGCAGCGCGGTCGTCAGCACGATCAACGTGGTTTCGGACGGGCTCGCCATCAACAGCCCGACCTCGGCGGCTGTCCCGCGCCGCACCGCGCCCGAAAAGCGGAGCAGCGCGGCGGTGACGAAGGCCTTGACAAGGACGACGCCGACGACCGCGGCGATGAGCGCAGGCCACTGGCCCGCGATCGTCTTGAGGTTGAGGCCCATTCCGACGCTGATCAGGAACACCCCGAGCGCGAGCCCCTTGAACGGCGCGGTGATCGCCTCGACCTCGCCATGATATTCGGTTTCGGCGATCATCAGCCCCGCGAGCAGCGCGCCGACGATGGGAGAGAGGCCGACCGCCGCCGTGGCGAGCGCGGCGACGATGACGACGAGCAGG
>CBJKNR010000440.1:0-3244 GCA_966417555.1 uncultured Sphingopyxis sp. | reverse complement strand
GACGATGACAAGGCCGAGATTTTTGAATTCGACCGATTTCGCTATGACGGCATGGGTGCCGACGACGATATCGATCTGCCCACTCGCAAGGCCGTCGCGGGTTTTCTGTGCCTCGGCGGCGGGGACGAGGCGCGAGAGGCGGCCGATGTTGACCGGGAAGCCTTTGAAGCGTTCGATAAAATTACTGTAGTGCTGGCGCGCGAGCAAGGTGGTGGGGACGACCACGGCGACCTGCACACCCGCCATCGCGGCGACGAAGGCAGCGCGGAGCGCGACCTCGGTCTTGCCAAAACCGACGTCGCCGCAGACGAGCCGGTCCATCGGACGCCCCGACGCCATGTCGGCAAGCACGTCGCCGATCGCGCGGTCCTGATCGTCGGTTTCCTGATAGGGGAAGCGGTCGGCAAAGGCGGGATAGGCAGCGTCCTGCGCCAGAAGTTCGCCCGAACGCAGCGCGCGCTGCGCTGCGGTCGCGAGCAGTTCGCCCGCAATCTCGCGGATGCGCTCCTTCATCCGCGCCTTGCGGCGCTGCCATGCCTCGCCGCCGAGCCTGTCGAGCGCGACGCCTTCGCTCTCGCCGCCGTAGCGCGAGAGGACATCGAGATTTTCGACGGGGACGTAGAGTTTGTCGCCGCCTGAATAGGTCAGCGCGACGCAATCGTGCGGGCTGCTGCCGACCGGGATCTGGGTCAGGCCTTCATAGCGCCCGATACCATGGTCGAGGTGAACGACGAGATCGCCGACGCTGAGCGTCGCGAGTTCGGCGAGGAAGGCGTCGGCGCTCTTCCTTCGTTTCTGGCGGCGGACCAGGCGTTCGCCGAGGATGTCCTGTTCGGTGAGCAGGCTGATCGCGTCGGAGGCGAAGCCGTGGTCGAGCGGCAGGACGACCATTGCGGTCGTGCCGCCGCTGTCCGTCGAGGCGGTACCGAGCGCATCCTGCCAGCTGTCGACCGGCGCGAGCGAGGTGACGCCATGGTCGCGCAGCAGCCCCGACAGACGCTCGCGCGCGCCGCCCGAATAGCTCGCGATGACCGTGCGGCGGCCCTTGCGGCGCTCGTCCGACAGATGGTCGGCGACCTTGTCATAGACGTTGAGGTCGGCGGTGCGTTCGGGCGTGAAATCGCGCGCCGCGAAAGTTTCGAGATCGACAATCGTCGCGGCCGGCGGGACGTCGAAGGGCGTGACGATATGGATCGGGCGATCCGACGAGGCGCCGGCCCATTCGGCTTCGGTCAGATAGAGCGTCTCCGGAGCGAGCGGGCGATAGCTTCCCGGTGACTCGCGTTCGGCGGCGACGCGGTTCGCATGATAGTCGGCGATCGCGGCGAAGCGCGTCTCGGCGGTCGCCTCGGTGCGGTGGCCGCGCAGCACCGGCGTCGCGGGATCGATATGGTCGAACAGGGTCGCCAGCCGCTCCTCGAAGAGCGGCAGCCAATGGTCCATGCCCGCCTGCCGCCGCCCATCGCTCACCGCCTGATAGAGCGGGTCGCCGGTCGCCTGCGCGCCGAACAGTTCGCGATAGGCCGAGCGGAAACGCCTGATCGTCGCTTCGTCGAGCAAAGTTTCGGACGCAGGGAGCAGTTGCAGCGCCTTGGCGGGGCCGAGGCTGCGCTGGTCGGCGGGATCGAAGCGGCGGATGCTTTCTATCTCGTCGCCGAAGAAATCGACCCGGAGGCCGTTTTCCTCGCCTGCGGGGAAGAGGTCGAGGATGCCGCCGCGCACCGCGAACTCGCCTTGGTCGGCGACGGTATCGACGCGGCTGAAACCGTTCGAGACGAGCAGCTCGGCGAGCGCGTCGCGGTCGATCCGCTGCCCCGGTGCGAGTGTCGTCGCGAGCTGGCGGATACGGAAGGGGGTGAGTGTGCGCTGGGTGATCGCAGCGACGGTGGTCAGGATCAGCTCGCCGCGCCTGGCCGGGAGTTGCAGCGCCGAGAGCGTCGCGAGCCGGTCTGCGCTGACGCGCATCGAGGGGCCGGCGCGATCATAGGGCAGGCAATCCCACGCCGGAAAGCGATGGACGGTGAGGTCGGGCGCGAAGAAGGGGGCGGCGTCGGCGACCGCCTGCATCGCGGCATCGTCGGTCGCGACATAGACGAGCCTTTTGTCGCTGGCGCGCGCGAGGTCGGCGAGCAGCAGCGGCAGGAAACCGTCCGCCGCCCGCGCCAGCGTCAGCGGCGCCGACGCCGATCCGATAGCGGCGAAGATGTCGGCGGCGGAGATCGTCATGGCAGCGGGATATAGTCCAGCCGGCGCATCGCTGCGATCATCTCGGGGCGGTCGAGATGCGTCGGTGGATGGCCGGTGCCGAGCGCCCACGCCATGATGTCGACGTCATCTTCCTCGACAACGGCTTCGAACCAGCCCAGTTCCGCTTCGCCCCACTCGGCCGAATAGCGGTCGAAGAAGCCGCCGATCATATAGTCGGCCTCGCGCGTGCCGCGATGCCATGCGCGGAATTTCAGGCGTTTCAGGCGGTCGGTATGCGGCACGGGAAGAATCCTGACAGCCCATGCGGCAGGGTGTGGCGCACGGGGAACAATCTCTATAGTCAGCCCAGATAGTCATGCGACCCGAGATACTCAATCCGCTCTTTGCTGCGCTCACCGACCTGAAGGGCGTCGGGCCGCAGCTCGCCAAGCCGTTGACGCGGCTCGGGCTGGAGCGCGTGGTCGACGTGCTGTTTCACCTGCCCACAGGGCTGATCTCGCGCTTTCCGGTCGATCGGCTCGATCAGGCGCAGGCCGGGCAGACGATCATCGTCGAATTGACCGCGCAGGATTATCGGCCCGGCCGTAGCCCACGCGCGCCCTTCGGCGTCGAGGCGTTCGACAGCGCGGGCGATCATGTGCGGCTCGTCTATTTCGGGCGGACTTCCGGCCTCGCGCGCAAGCTTTTCCCCTTGGGCGAGAGGCGCCGCGTGTCGGGGCGGCTCGATCTCTATGGCGACATGCGCCAGATCGTGCATCCCGATCATGTCGCTGAACCGGGCGACGAGGCAGCGATCGCGGTGCACGAACCCGTCTATCCGCTGACCGAGGGGCTGACGAATGCGCGGCTGTCGCAGCTTGCCGCGGTCGCGCTCGAACGGCGGCCCGAGCTTGCCGAATGGATCGACGCGCCCTTGCTCGCAAGTCGCAGCTGGCCCGCGTGGAACGAGGCCATCGAGCGCGCCCATGCGAGCCCGCGCGACGAGGCGGCGGGGGGGAGGGGGGGCTCTGGCGGGGGGTTTTTGGGGACAGGTTGC
>CBJKNR010000439.1:0-3254 GCA_966417555.1 uncultured Sphingopyxis sp. | reverse complement strand
ACGGCGATCAGCCTGTTCGCAGCGGCGCCGGCGCGCGCGCAGGATGCCGCCGCGGAAGCGCAGGCCGGCGAAGCCACCGCTGCGGAAGAGCCCGCCGCCGAGGACATCGTAGTGGTCGGCACGCGGATCGAGGGCGCGCGCGTCACCGAAGCGCTGCCGGTCGTGGTCGTCAACCAGGACAAGCTCGACGCGATCGGGGCGGTCAGCGGCGACGAACTGATCCGCAACATCCCGCAGATGGGCGACGTGAGCTTCAACCCCGGCAACAATGCGCAGACCAGCAATGCGGCGCGCGGCGACGTCGGCTCGGTCAACCTCCGCTCGCTCGGGGTCGGCAACACGCTCGTGCTGCTCAATGGCCGCCGCGTCGTCACGCACCCGGCGAGCCAGGGCCTGTCGGACACGGGGACGGTGCCCGTGCTGAGCTATAATTCGAACGCGATCCCGACGACGGGGCTCCAGCGGCTCGAGGTGCTTCTCGACGGCGCCGCCGCGCTCTACGGCTCGGATGCGGTCGCGGGCGTCGTCAACACCGTGCTCAAGGACAATTACGACGGCCTGCGACTGCAGGCGCAATATGGCGGCGCCGAGGGCACGCATCTGCGCGAATTCCAGGGCAATATTCTCGCCGGCAAGAGCTTCGAACGCGGCAATATCACGCTGTCGTTCGAATATACCGATCGCTCGGCATTGCGTGCAGAGGATCAGGATTTCACTGCCTCGGCCAATCTTCGGCCGCTGTTTGCCGACTATCCCGATTTCGCCGACTCGACGACGCCCGACGCGCGCGCGACGCGCGGCGCATGGCCTGCGCTGCAGGTTCCCGTCACGGGCGGCCGCCCGCGTCGCGGCACGACGAACCTCACCACGGCAGCGGGTGCCTTCACGGTCCGTCCGACCCGTCTCGGCGGATGCACGCAGGCGCTCACCGCCGATCTCTGCCTCGTCAATACCGCGCTCGCGACGAACAATGCGTTCCGCGACCTGCGCTACGACACCGCGGTCGGGACGACGGTGATGCCCAGCGTCAAGCGCTACAACGCCTTCATCAACGGCCATTACGACCTGACCGACGACCTGACGCTGTTCGGCGAGTTCGGCTATTACCGGTCGGACACGGTGCGCATCCAGCCGCCGGTGATCAATCTCAACCAGATCTGGATTCCGGCGAGCAACTATTACAATCCCTTTGGCCCTGTCGGCAGCCCGAATCGTCTGCCCGGACTGACCAATGTTCCTGCGGCGGGTCTGCCGGTGCTGCTCACCACCTATCGCTTCGTCGACACGGGGCCGCAGACGGTGAAGGTCAAGGGCGAGCAATTGCGCGGGCTGATCGGCGTGCGCGGTGAGACCGCGGGCTTCAAATGGGACAGCGCCTTTGTTTACTCTGAAGCATCAGCGGTCGACAGCAGCGTCGCGGTGCGCAGCTCGGCGCTCCAGCAGAGCCTCGCTCTCTCGACCCCCGACGCGTATAATCCGTTCAACGGCGGCTGCGTCGACACGCTGAGCTATGGCGACTGCACGCCAAGCTCGCAGGCGGCGATCGACGCGATCACCTTCCAGCTACGGCGCCGGTCGAAGACGACGCTGACGATGGGCGACTTCCGCGCCTCGCGCCCCGATCTCTTCATGCTGCCCGGCGGCGAGGTCGGCATCGCCTTCGGCCTCGAGGTACGGCGCGAGACGCAGCGCGACGATCGCGATTCCGCGGTCGACGGGTCGAGCCCGTTCGTCGATGCCGTATCGGGGGCGGTGACGATCAGTGACGCCGCGGCGGTCAGCGACAACCCCGACACCTATGGCAAGCGGACGGTCGCCGCGGGCTATGCCGAACTCGCGGTGCCGCTGGTGTCGGAAGAGATGAACATTCCGCTCGTCCGCCGTTTCGACGTCCAGCTCGCGGGCCGCTTCGAACATTACAGCGATTTCGGCAGCGTCGCGCGGCCGAAGGTCGCGGCGGCGTGGGATGTCGTCGACGGGTTCCGTCTGCGCGGCTCCTTCTCGCAAGGATTCCGCGCGCCGAACCTCGAACAGGTCAATGCGGTCGAATATGCGCGCCTCGCGACCAGCCAGGACTTCCTGCGCTGCGAGGTCGACCTGCGCGCCGGGCGGATCGACAATTTTGCGGAGTGCGGCAACAATGTCGGCTATTCGCGCCGCGTCTCGGGCAATCCCGATCTCAAGCCCGAAAAAAGCACCAACTATAATCTCGGCGCGGTGTTCGAGCCGACGTTTATTCCGTCCGACCTTGGCCGCATGACCTTCACCGTCGACTATTGGTCGATCAAGCAGAAGGGGATCGTCGGCATCCTTGGCAACGACACCGCGGTGGCGCTCGACTATCTGCTCCGCCTGCAGGGCTCGTCGAACCCCAATGTCATCCGCGCTGCTGCCGACGCCGACGATATCGCCGAGTTCGCGGGGACCGGCATTACCCCGGTCGGTGCGATCACGACCGTACGCGACCAGTTCATCAACCTGCAGCCGCAGACGGTCCGCGGGCTCGACTTCGGATTCTATTGGCAGTCGCCCAAGACCGACATCGGCAAGTTCGATTTCTCGGTCAATGCGACGCGGCTGCTCAAATTCTCGCGCGCGCCCGGCGATGCGGTCGACATGCTTGTCGCCGCGCGCGAGGCCGGCGAGATCAACGCCGGGACGCCGCTGCCCGAAACGGAGAATCTGATCGAGGCGAACGGCCGGCCCAAATGGCGCGGCACCGCATCGCTGACCTGGTCGCTCGGCCAGTTCCAGATCGGCGCTTTCGCGCGCTACACGGGGGCGGTCGACGAAACGGCATTCGTGGATGCCGACGGCAATCCGTGGCGCGTCAAGTCGCAGCTGACCGGCAACCTCTATGCGCAGGTGCGCATCAGGGACGCCGGCGCGCTCGGCGGCGACATGCGCTGGCGGGTGGGGGTGCGCAACATCACCAACGAAAAGCCGCCGCTGTCGTCCGAAGGCTATCTGGGGTCGCTCTACAATCCCTATGGCCGTTACTGGTACACCTCGGTCAGCACGGAGTTCTGATATGCAATACGGGCACGGCATCTGGTTTTTGATCGGCGCTGCCGCGCTCGCCGTCGCGCCGGCGGCAACGGCAAAGGAGAGCGCGCCCACGCCGACCGCCGCCGGCGCGACTCCCCCGGCCGCCGCATCAAAGGCGGCACCGAAGACGATTCTCTTCATCGGCAACAGCTTCACGCAGGGGGCGCATTCGGCGGCGCGCAACTGGCGCGCCGGGTCGGTTACCG
>CBJKNR010000438.1:0-3264 GCA_966417555.1 uncultured Sphingopyxis sp. | reverse complement strand
GAGGCGGCACGCATTTTGGCGGTTAACGGTGTCTTCGATCATGTTACCCCCTATCAGCCTTTGACATATCACTTGATCGACCTAGGCGACGTCCCCAAGCCCGACGATGGCGAGCCGGGGCGCAGTTCGTTTCGGCGATTTTTCGATATTGGTTCGCCATTTCCTACCGCGTCCCAGCCGGCCAACCGGCATGGGTTGATGGAAAGGATAATCTGGCCGATCCTGATCGCCTTCGCGACGATTTTGGCCTTCTCCGCCCTCTATTCGATCCTTGTCGGACTCGGTCGTGTTCTGACCTGATGTTCGAACGAATGCTGCGGGGGGGAGCCGGTAGCATTCTTTTTCAAGGAAAAAGAAGATGCTGAATCAACGAGTTTCCGCAGCGAAGAAGATCGCTTCCGAGCTGCACCGGGCCGAAGACGCCATCGACGAGGCGATGATCCGTATCGCGCAGCTCGCCGCGACGCTGCCCGCCGCGCGCCGCGAAACCAACATGTCGGCGATCGTCGGCCAGGAAGCGATGGCCAAGGTCGCCCACGCGCTCGCCGCCGCGGGCGAGGTCCGCCAGCTGTTGACCGAGGCGCATCTGGCGCTCACGGTGACGCAGAAGGAAGTCGGCCTCGGCGCACGCATGTTCGGCGCAGGCGTCAAGCCGGCCGAAGCCAAGCTGGTCGACGAAGGCAGCAACGACCTGTCGGGCAAGGCACCGTTCGCGAAGGCCGGCTGATCCGCAAGAAAGAAGGCTGACAGCCACAATGTGGTCCGTCGCGATCTATTATGTTGTACTGCTCATCACGGTGGCCGTCGCGATCAGGCGCGGTGGCCCCCTCGAACGGTGGGCCGCTTACACCGCGCTGATCGCGTCGGTCCTCACCAGTGCCGTTGCACCCTTTCCGACCTGGACCGATATTGAACTGAATATCTTCGTCATCGACCTGCTGGTTCTGCTGAGCTTCTGGTTCATCGCCATGAAAGCGCACAGTTTCTGGCCCTACTGGATCACCGGGTGGCAGCTCATCGCCATTTTCGGCCATATCCAGAAGTTCATGTTTTCGGAGATACTGGCGCGACCCTATTCGCTCCTCTCGGTCTATATATCCTATCCGATCCTGTTGCTGATCATCTATGCATCGGGATCGTCCGGTCGGCGGAACGAGGCGACGGTCTGATATGTGGCTCCCCGGGGGCATCGTCACATGCAGCAATTCTCGACGCAAGAAATTGCCGAACTGAAATCGCGGGTCGACCAGATCCATGACCTGCTTGCAGGCCGCGGCGAGGAACCGCGGGCCGCCACCGTGCGCGCCGTCGACGCCGCACGCAGCGCGGAGGCGCCGACATCCGACCTGCTCGACCAGCTGTCGTTCAGCATCGAGGTCCGGCGCATCCGCCGCAGCCATTTCGGCAACGCCGAAATGGCAGGCCCGGTCTGGGACATGATGCTCGACCTGATGCTGGCGGCCGCGAACAGCCGGGCACTCGGCGCCAGCGACCTCGCGACCGGCGCCGGCGTTCCCCTGTCCTCGGGGTTGCGCATGATCGCCGCGCTCGAACGTCTCGGCTTTGTCCACCGTTCGATCGACGAACGCGACCGGCGCCGTACGATCGTCCGCCTGACCGACAGCGGGACCGAGCGCATGGCGAGCTATTTTGAAAAGATCCGCGGCATCCGGCAGGCCATTCCGCCGCTCGCAGCCTGAAGTCGGTCCTGAAGGGATGGCGGCGTCATGACGGAGAAGCAGGCAGCCATCGCGGCTTCCTCCACCTTCGTCACCCTGAACTCTTTTCAGGGTCCATGGTCGGCCGTGGCCTTCCGCGCTGTGGCTTTTGTTTCGCGCAAAGACATGAAGCCACAAGGAAGAAGGCTTGCCCCCACGGCCCATTTTCCGGCGCAACGGCGCGGCCGATCGCACCGCCAGAATGAAAGTCCGCCTCGCGGCCGGCCCGACATCTTTGCGTCCTTGCGCGAAAAACAATTGGCGCCGCCTTGGCCGGGATGCCGCTCACGGATGCTGAAACGAGCTCGGCATGACGAACTTCGGCGGGCGCCAGATACCGAAAACTGGCGCTTTCCTACATTATTCCGCTGTGCCAGCCTCTTTCCGGCTCTTTGACCAAGTTGATCTTCGCGCTCTTGCTTGGGGTCCTGACCCTAAGGCGACAAAGGAGACAGTTTCGCACTGCCCGTGCGTATCTTTTGTCTCCTTAGGGGGCCGCGCCCGTGCCGCTAAAGCCACAAAAGACACAGATTGCATGCGCGCATGCGGGGCTTTTGTGGCTTTAAGCCCGAACGATGATCGGTCTTGGGGCCAGATCCGGCCTTCCTGCCGGGATGCCGAAGAAAAAGGGAGGGCCCCTAGTCGGTCATTTCGCGCATCATCCGGTCGACCTTGATCATCGCCTCGCGTTTGATCTGGCAGATGCGCGCCGCGCTGACGTCGAGCGTCAGGCCGATTTCGTGCAGGTTGAGTTCCTCGAAGAAATAGAGCTGGAGCACCATCTGCTCGCGCTCGGACAGGCGCCCGACGCATTGGCGCAGGGCGCCCATCAGATCCTCCTGCTCGCAGCGTTCATCGGCGCCGGCATCCTCGTCGGCGGCCAGGAAGGCGCCAATCTCGGTGAGTTCGTCGAGCGAGGTCGAGCGGCCGTGCGTCGCGTTGCGCTCGAGCGCGAAATAATCCTCCGCCGACATGTCGAACGCGACCGCCATTTCGGCCGTCGTCGGCGCCCGCATCAGCTGTTGTTCGAGCGCGCCGCGCATCGCCTGGATGCGCTTCGCCGCGACCATCGCCGAACGGCCGACATCGGCCTCGCGGCGCAGCTGGTCGATCATCGCACCGCGGATACGCGTCGTCGCATAGGTGGCAAAGGCAAAGCCGCGTTCTTCATAATTGCGGCTCGCCTCGATCAGCGCGATCAGCCCGGTCTGGATCAGATCGTCGAGTTCGCTCGTCCGCGACACGCGCGAGAACACCTGCCACGCGATCCTGCGCACCAGCGGCGCATATTCCTCGACCAGCGCCTCGACGCTTTCGCCATAGCCACGCGCACGCGGCGCACGGCCCGCGCTCGCGGCAAAATGCTCGGCGGGCTCAATTCTCATGCACTTGGTCCTCCATGTGGGCGCCCTGCCCGGACGCGAGGCGCGGCACTTCGGCGCCGATCGTCGCGACGATTTCGGTCTGCTTGGTCGCCGGAATCTCGAGGTAGGAGATGACGGCGACGTCGGGGAAAGTGGCACGCACCAAGCGTGAAAGGGCGGAG
>CBJKNR010000437.1:0-3265 GCA_966417555.1 uncultured Sphingopyxis sp. | reverse complement strand
TCGACACGCCGCTCGACGAACTCGAACGCATTGGCCAGGCCGACCTCAAGCGTAACCAGGACGCGCTGAAGGCCGCCTGTGCGACCTATGCAGCGGGCATGACGATCGCCGATTGCATGAAGAAGATGAACGCCGACAAGCCAGCCGACGGCCCGGTCGCCGAGGCGCGGCGTCAGCTGCCGACACTGCGCGCTTTCCTGATCGAAAAAGACCTTGTGACCATCCCCGGCACCGAACAGGCGCAGGTCGAGGAATCGCCGCCGTACAACCGACAGAACAGCGCTTATATCGACATCCCCGGGCCATATGAGAAAGGCCTGCCGTCGGTCTATTATATCTCGCCGCCCGATCCGGCGTGGGACAAACAGACGCAGGCCGATTTCGTTCCGGGTCGCAAGGATCTGCTCTTCACCTCGGTGCATGAGGTGTGGCCGGGCCACTTCCTCAACTTCCTCCACTCGAACCGCGCGACGAGCATCTTCGGCAAGCTGTTCGTCGGCTATGCCTTCGCCGAGGGCTGGGCGCATTACACCGAGGAGATGATGTGGGATGCGGGGCTCGGCGAAGGCGATCCCGAGACGCATATCGGCCAGCTGTCGAACGCGCTGCTGCGCGACTGCCGCTATCTCTCGGCGATCGGCCTGCACACCAGGGGCATGACCGTGGCGGACTCGGAAAAGCTGTTCAAGGAACAATGCTATCAGGATGAGGGCAATGCGCGCCAGCAAGCGGCGCGCGGCACCTATGACCCCGCCTATCTCAACTATACCATGGGCAAGCTGATGATCCGCAAGCTGCGTGAGGACTGGACCAAGGGCGACAAGACGAAGTGGAAGGCGTTCCACGACGAGTTTCTGTCGTACGGCGGCCCGCCGATCCCGATGGTGCGCGCGGCGATGATGAAGGAGGCTGCTCCGAAGGCCGTTTTCTGAGACCCCGTCAATCGAGTTGACGTTGCGCGGACGCGCTTCTAGCGCCGGTCGAACTCCGCCCGGAGGCCGGGCGCGTTCGAAAGCGAGCCTATGTCCGCGCCGCGGTTGAGCGTCATCCTGCCGGTTTATAATGCCCGGCAGTTCGTCGGTGACGCCATCGATTCGATCCTGTCGCAGACGATGGGCGATTTCGTCTTCTATATCGTCGACGACGGATCGACCGATGGTTCGGGTGATCTGATCGCGGGACGCGCCGCGCGCGATACGCGCATTCGCCTGTTGCGGCAGGAAAACAGGGGTATCGTGGCCAGTCTGAACCGGATGCTCGAGCAGGTCGAGACGCCCTTCGTCGCGCGAATGGACGCCGACGACATCGCCTTGCCGGAGCGGTTCGCACGCCAGCTCGGGCATATGGAGGGCCATGCAGGGCTGGGAGCACTCGGGGCCCAGGTCGACGAGATCGATACTGCCGGACGAAGGCTGTCGAGCCGCACGCCGATGCCCGTGGGCACCAATGGCGTTCGCTCGGAGCTCGATCACCGGCAGCCGATTGCAAATCCGACGGCGATGTTTCGTACCTCTGCGCTTCGCGATGCGGGGCTTTATCGTCCCGCGTTCCGCTATTGCGAAGATTACGATCTGTTTCTGCGCCTTTCCGAAATCGCCGACATCGACAACCTGCCCGATGTGCTGCTGCTCTATCGCCGGTCCCCCGGACAGATGAGTGTGCTGAACCATGGCGCGCAGACCCGCCAGGCGGTTTACGCCCGGCTTGCGCACCAGGAACGGCTTGCGGGGCGACCCGATCCTTTTGCGGGGCTCGCAGAGTTGCCGCCGCTGGCCGATCTTGACCGCCTGCTGGGTCGTGAGGGGATCTCCGAGCTGGTGGAGATCGAGATCCTCGATGCCCGCCGTTATGCCATCGGTGACATGGATGAAACCGAATTTGCCGAATATTGCGCCGCTGCGGCGCGCGGTTTGCCCGTCGAGGGGCGGCGCGCGGTCTTGCGCTGCCTCAGTCGGGGGAAGATTGGCCGCGCGGCGCAACTGGCACTGAGTCTGGCCAAGGGCAGGCTGGCGAATCGCGCACGCCGCGATTAGCTTCTTCCGAAAGGGGCTAGCCGATGGTCGATGTCTTCATTTCCTATTCGCGCGACAACAAGGCGCGCGTTGCCGACATCGCGGCCGCGGTGGCCGCCGCGGGCTATGATGTCTGGTGGGATGCCGAACTGCCGCCGCACCGGTCGTACGGCGATGTCATCACTGAAAAGATCGGCAGCGCGAAGGCCGCGATCGTCGTCTGGTCGCACGCATCGGCGGCGTCCGAGTGGGTCCGCGCCGAGGCCGATGTCGCGCGCAACCAGAAGAAGCTGGTACAGACGGCGATCGATGATGTGATGCCGCCGCTGCCGTTCAACCAGATTCAATGTGCTGACCTCAGCGACTGGAACGGCGACGCGGCGCATGGCGGCTGGCGCAAGGTGCTGATGAGCCTTGAGGAGCTGTGCGGGCGCGAGGCGGCCGCGGCGCCTCCGCCTGGCCCGACATCCTTGCCCGTTACGACGTCGCCGACGCCGACGGATTCGCAGCGCGTCCCCGGGGAACGGAAGTCCTCTCTCGCCTTGACCGTCGCTTGGGCGCTTGTCGCGCTCGCCCTGACCGCGATCGCCTTGCTTGCGTGGAAACTGCTTCAGCCGCCGGCCGCACCTGCTCTTTCGGCGACGGAGGCCGCCATCCTGCCGAATGAAAAACAGGTGACGGAAGCGCGCGGGACAGCAATCAATAGCCCGACCGAAGCCTTCACGCTTGCGGCGGTGATCGATGATCCCGAGGGCTTCACCAACATCCGATCCGAGCGCAGCGCCAAGAGCATGATTATAGGCAAGGTGCTCGATGGCGAGAAATTCCTGACCTACAAACAATCCGGCGCATGGTGGCGGGTACGCAAGGCCGACGGCACCACGGGCTTCATGTTCCGCAAATATATCCGCCTGATCGAAGGCGGCGCGGTCGCCGCTCCGCCGTCCGCGCCGACCGGCGTCGGGGGGAGCGGCGTGGTCATTCCGGATTCGTCGGACCGATTGCTGTCGGCAGACGAACTCGGCAATTACAGCACGAACGAGCTGCGGATCGCGCGCAACGAAATCTACGCGCGGCACGGTTTTCGTTTCAGCGACCCTTCGCTGCGCGCCCATTTCAGCCAGTTCGACTGGTACCGCCCGACGAGCGACGATGTCGCGCTTTCGGCGACCGAGAAGGCCAATATCGCCCTGCTGAAAACGGCCGAAACCGCAGCGCGAACCTGAACAGCCGGACGCCGCCCCAGTAGGACT
>CBJKNR010000436.1:0-3273 GCA_966417555.1 uncultured Sphingopyxis sp. | reverse complement strand
AAGGCGCGGCCGCCACTCCGGCGCCCGACGCGGCTGCAGCCCCCGCCCCGGCCGAAGCCAAGAAATAATGCGGCTCGCGCCGGTTCTGCTGGCGGGCGCGCTGGTGCTCGCCGGTTGCGGCAAAAGCGAAACAACGGCGGACGACACCCCGGCAAGCGCGGAAGCGACAAGTGATACGCCAGCCGTCGCGCCGACGGCGGCGATGGGCGAACAGGTGTTTCGCCGTTGCGTCGCATGTCACACGATCGAAAAGGGCGGCTCCCACGGAATCGGCCCGAACCTCCACGGGGTCGTCAACGCCCCGGTCGCCTCGAAGTCCGGTTTTTCCTATTCGGGCGCGATGAAGACCAAGGGCGGCGTCTGGGACGAAGCTGCGCTCGATACCTATCTCAAAGCGCCGATGAAGGATGTTCCCGGCACGCGCATGGCCTTTGCCGGAGTGATCGACGATGCGGACCGCACGGCGCTGATCCTGTATCTCAAAGAGCAAAAATAGCCGGTCGCCCCGTGCAGGCGGGGGCCGCTATCGGCCTTATGCGGCAACGCCGGATTAAGGATGCGGCACTCTCTCCTCCTCGTCATTCCGGCGAAGGCCGGAATCTCGACCTTGCCTTCCGACGCACCGGTGAGATCCCGGCCTTCGCCGGGATGACGGTTCAGACGGAATGATCGGAGTCCAAACCTCCAGCGGCCCCCGCCCGCGCAGGGACGACGCATCCCTCAATGATGTTCGATATTCGCGTAGAAGTCGGTGATGATCTTCCACGCCTCGTCGGCGGTCTCGACGAACTGGAACAGGCCGAGGTCGCGCTCGCTGACCACGCCTTCCTCGACCAGCGCGTCGAAGTTGACGACGCGGTGCCAGAATTCCTTGCCGAAGAGCACGATCGGGATCGGCTTGATCTTGCCCGTCTGGATCAGCGTCAGCAGCTCGAACATCTCGTCGAAGGTGCCGAAACCGCCGGGAAAGACCGCGACCGCGCGCGCGCGAAGCAGGAAGTGCATCTTGCGCAGCGCAAAATAGTGGAACTGGAAACTGAGCGACGGCGTCACGAAACGGTTCGGCGCCTGTTCGTGCGGGAGCACGATGTTGAGCCCGATCGATTCGCGACCCTCGTCCTCGGCGCCGCGGTTCGCGGCTTCCATGATCGACGGTCCGCCGCCCGAGCAGACGACGAAGTGACGGCAGCCCTTGTCGTCGCACGGATATTGGCTCGCGAGCCGGGCGAGAGCGCGCGCCTCGTCATAATATTTCGCTTTCGCCTTCAGGCGGCGGGCGATGTTGCGCTGGGCGTCGTCGGTCGCCGCATCCTCGAGTCCGTCGGCTTGCGATGGTTCGGGAATGCGCGCCGAGCCGTAGACCACGAGCGTCGATTCGATCCCCGCCTCGTCGAGCAGCAGTTCGGGCTTGAGCAGTTCAAGCTGGAAGCGGACCGGGCGCAAATCCTCACGCAGCAGGAAATCCGTGTCCTGAAACGCGAGCTTATAGGCGGGGTGCGCCGTCTGCGGGGTGGTGGTCGCCTGCTCGGCGAACTGCGCGTCGTCCTTGGCCTTGTGGAAACGCGAACGATGGGGTTGTTTGTCTTCTGCCATTAGCGAGCGGCTAGCCGCTTAGCGTGACTTTGCCAAGACGGGGACGATCCACACCCCTTGGCCGTCATTGCGAGGAGCCGCAGGCGACGCGGCAATCCACAGCGCGCGGGAAGCGCTTCGCCGATAACCGGAGATTGCTTCGCTGCGCTCGCAATGGCGATGCTAGCGGCAGTAGCCGTTGCCGCTCATGTCGAAATGGAAGTGGTTGTAGTGCGCGGCGTTATAGTCGGGCCCAAGCACGGTCCCGAAACGGCGGCAGCCCGATTTGTGCAGCGCGCGGAGGAAATCCTGCGAGGGCTGGTCGCCCGTCCACCCGCCGTCGAGCAGGATACGGCGGCCGTCGGCGAGCACGAAGCCCGACACGTCAATCGCGTTCGAAAAGGCATGCTGCGACATCCGGCCCGAGCGGCCGCCATAGATATTGCGGCAGCTATAGGTACCGAAGGTCTCGATCTTCACGACCTCGGTCCCGAAATATTTCCGCGCGGCGGGCTTCACCGCATATTGCGCCCAAGCTGCGAAATTTTTCGCGAGCGGACAGGTCATCGCGCCGAGCCCCGAGACCGGCACGCCGACATCGAGCAGCTTCACCGAATCGATCGAGGTGCAACCACCGCCATGATCCTCGTTCGGAAGCGGGGTGAAGCGCACCCCGGCCTGCTTGAGGTCGAAGGCGCATTGCTGGGCTTCGGCGCTGGTGAACGAAGGGGTCTGGACGGACTGCGGACGGTTCGGCTTGCTTGCGGTCGGACGTTTGCTGCTGCTGCCGTTCTTCATCGCCTCGGGCGCACCGAAACAGGCCGACAGCGACAACACCGCCGTGGCGGCAACCAATATCCGGAGCTTCAGGAACGAAGGGACCCCCATGGCGTCAAAATACCGACGAAATGGTTAACAAGCTGTATACCTTTTTCTCCACTCGTCGAAAATTTCGCCCGGCCCGTGCAATTTGTTTGACAGTTGCACGCCTCTCCTTAAACGCGGCGCCGGGCCACGCGGTCCCAACGCCGCGCGAGCTCTCTGCAAGGAGAGACTGAAATGAGTGAAGTGACGACGCCACAGGTGCGCCCGACGCGCCCCTATTTTTCCTCCGGACCCTGCGCCAAGCCGCCGGTCTGGGATGCCTCCAAAATCGCTACCGAATCGCTGGGCCGCTCGCATCGTGCAAAGATCGGCAAGACGCGCCTGCAGCTCTGCATCGATCTGATGCGCGAGATGCTGCAGCTCCCCGATACGCACCGCATCGGCATCGTGCCCGGATCGGACACCGGCGCCTTCGAAATGGCGATGTGGACGATGCTCGGCGCCAGACCCGTCACGACGCTCGCTTGGGAAAGCTTCGGCGAAGGCTGGGTCACCGACGCGGCAAAGCAGCTCAAGCTCGACCCGACCGTCATCCGCGCCGATTACGGCCAGCTTCCCGATCTGACGCAGGTCGACTGGTCGAACGACGTTCTCTTCACCTGGAACGGCACCACCAGCGGCGTCCGGGTCCCCAACGGCGACTGGATCGCCGCCGACCGCGAGGGCCTGTCCTTCGCCGACGCCTATCACGCCGTCCTCGTGTAAGCCCTGCAGTCGCCGGAGGTGGTCAGCTTCGACAGGGACTACGACCTAATCCCCGTTCTTCGCCGCGTCGAGCCGTAACGCGACGACACATCGGCATGGGCAGCCGATCTT
>CBJKNR010000435.1:0-3321 GCA_966417555.1 uncultured Sphingopyxis sp. | reverse complement strand
GTGTTTTTTTTTTGGCTTTTCCCTAACCCTTTTTCTTTCTCTCCTTTGTTGTCCTCCCCCCCCGCGGCGCTGGCGACAGGCGATGCGGGGACCGCGACGCTGCGGACCGGCGCGGGCACCGGCTTCGGCGCGGGCGGCGTGTCGATCACCGGCGGTGGTGTGTAGCTGGCGCCGGGGGTCGAAGCCGGAAGGCTGGCGACCTTCACCGGCGAGGCGGGCGCGGGTTTGGGCGCCGGCGGCGCCGCGGCGTTGACGGCGGCGAGGCGCGCCTGTTGTTCGCTGCGCTCGATCTCGGGCAGCATCGCGAGACCGCGCTGGCGCTGGTCGAGCGGGATGAGATTGTCGAGCTGGGCGAGGCGCGCCGAGGCGATGCCGAGCCCGGCGTCGCTCGCGCGTTTGGTGAGCGCATAGGCGCGCGGCCAGTCCTGCGGCGCGAGATCGCCATTGAAATGAGCCGTGCCGAGGACATATTGCGCGCGCGGTTCGCCGCGTGCCGCCGATGCGAGGATGAAGGGCATCGCCTCCTGACGGCGGTTCGCGGTGAAGAGGACGAGGCCGAGATTGTCCTCCGCCTGCAAATGCCCCTGTTTGGCGGCGCGGCGATACCAGGCTTCGGCCTGCCCCAGATCGGCCGGGACGCCGCGGCCAAGCTTGTACGCCTGCCCGAGATTGAACTGCGCATCGGCGTCGCCGGCGATGGCGAGCGGACGCCATTCGGCGACCGCGGCCTGGTAATTGCCTGCCTGCCACGCGTCGACGCCGTCCTTGACGTCGGCGAGGGCGGGCGCCGCCGCCAGCATCGACGCCGCGATCAGCGGCAGGGCCAGCGAAACGGCGGTGCGGAATGAACGCATCTTATTCTCCAATGACTTGCGCCGCCCGGCATCGATATTCCGGCAGCTGCAGTCCCCGGATGCTTCATAGCGCCAATTGGCTAACACGGCGTTAGCGACAAAATGCGGCGCCCCGAACTTGATCCGTTATGGGACAAGTGGCCGTTAGGGCGTCGTTTACCACAAAGGTGAGGAAGTCGTTCACCCTCTTTTTATCATCGTTAACCCAATTTTAGCGCCCCGCATGGCATCCCTTCGCCGAATTGTTGGATTTCCGAGGGGGTAACGCAGTGCGCGTATTGGCATTGGCTTCACAGAAAGGCGGGTCGGGCAAGACGACGCTGTCGGGGCACCTTGCGGTGCAGGCGCAGCTCGCGGGTGCCGGCCCGGTCGTCCTCATCGACATCGACCCCCAGGGCTCGCTCGCCGACTGGTGGAACGAGCGCGAAACCGACCTTCCGGCCTTTGCCCAGACCACGGTCGCACGCCTCGCCTCCGACCTCGAGATCCTGCGCCAGCAGGGCTTCAAGCTTGCCGTCATCGACACGCCGCCGGCGATCACCATGGCGATCCAGAGCGTGATTTCGGTTTCCGAACTGATCGTCGTCCCGACGCGCCCCAGCCCGCATGATCTTCGCGCCGTCGGCGCCACGGTTGATCTTTGCGAGCGCGCGGGCAAGCCGCTGGTGTTCGTCGTCAACGCCGCGACGCCGAAGGCGAAGATCACCAGTGAAGCCGCGGTCGCGCTGTCGCAGCATGGCACCGTTGCCCCGGTCACGCTGCACCACCGCACCGACTATGCCGCCTCGATGATCGACGGCCGCACGGTGATGGAGGTCGACCCGAACGGCCGATCGGCCGAGGAAATCCGCCAGCTCTGGACCTATATGAACGACCGGCTCGAAAAGAATTTCCGCCGCCCCGTATTCGCCGCGCCGGTCCCGACGCAGGGCAATTATGGCGCGGTTCGCCCGATGGGTGGTGGCTTCGGCCGCCGCATCGCTGGCCAGTGACGGGGGGATCGAGAACCATGGGCGAACCGAAACCCCTCGCATCGCTGAGCGCCGGACTTCTGGCCCGCAAGGGCGGAGCGCGTCCCGCCATGCGCCGTCAGCCGCTCGGCAGCGGCCCCGCGCCGCTGGGCAGCATGGGCTATGACGATCTTGGCTGGAACGACATGGGCTATGATGTCGATCCCGACCAGACGGCTGAACCCGCGCGGATGCTCGATCTCAAGCCTTTGCTCACCGGATCGGTGCTCGCGCATAATGCCGAGGCCGAACATGCGGTCGACGACAGCGCCGGCCACGGGCTGGCGCCGGAGTTCACCGGCGATCTGACCGACCAGCTGGCCGGTATGACCGACACTTATGACGCCGAACAGTTCGCGGCCGAAGCGCCCGAGGTGCCGGAAGTCGTGCGCCAGCAGGAAACGCTGATCGAGCGCGTCGCCGCAGTGGCGCGCAAGGTCGAGGCGCGTCCGGCGCCTGCGCCGAAGAGAGAAAAGGCGCCGCGCGCGCTGCGTGCCCGCGAAAAGGCGGCCTTCACGCTTCGCCTCGACGCCGAGCGCCATCTGCGGCTGCGCCTTGCGAGCGCGGTGACCAACCGCTCGTCGCAGGTGATCCTGACCGATCTGCTGGACGAATATCTGTCGTCGCTGCCCGAGATCGACGCGATGGCGAGCCGCTTGCCGGCGGCGCGACCGGCGCGCGGGCAGCGCTGAGAAGGACAAGAGGGGGACCTGTCATGAACCGCAAGATGCTGAAGAGCCTGGCAGTTTCGGGCTTCGTTCTGGGCGTGGCGACGGGGTGCAGCGGCATGGGCAAGATGGCCGATGCGCCGTCGCGTGCTGCCGGCGCGCCTGCGGTTGCCGCCAAGTCGGCCGACCAGGCGCGTGTCGCGCTCGAAGCGGGCAAGGCGAGCAAGGCCGTGAACCTCGCCGAGGCAGCGGTGGCGGGCAGCCCGCGCGATGCGGGCTATCGCGCGCTGCTCGGGCAGGCCTATCTGGGCGACGGCCGTTTCGCTTCGGCATCGTCGGCGCTGAGCGAGGCGATCGAACTGGGCGCGATCGATGGTCATACGATCCTGTCGCTCGCGCTCGCCGAGATCGCGCAGGGCAAGAATGGGCAGGCGATCGCGCTGCTGACCCGGCATCGCGACGTCGTGCCGGCGTCGGACCTCGGGCTCGCGCTGGCGCTTGCGGGCGATGCCGAAGGCTCGATCTATTTGCTGAACGAAGCCGCGCGCGCCAAGGATGCCGACGCGCGGACGCGGCAGAATTTTGCGCTCGCGCTCGCGCTTTCGGACCGCTGGGCGCAGGCGCGAATCGTCGCGTCGCAGGATCTGTCGATCGCCAAGCTCGAGGGCCGGATGGCCGAATGGTCGAAGCTTGCCGAACAACCGAATTCACAGGTCCGCGTCGCGAGCCTGATCGGAACGACCGCACGGCAGGATGCCGGCATGCCGGTGCACCTCGCGCTCGGCAATT
>CBJKNR010000434.1:0-3341 GCA_966417555.1 uncultured Sphingopyxis sp. | reverse complement strand
GGCAGACCCGCTCGTAACCGTTTGAACAGGGTAGGCCCGTGCGCTTCGGCGTGCGCCCCCGCCCCCGGGGCCCGCCCGGCGGCAATAAGGATAGGATAACGCCCAATGGCGATGAGCGTAGGCGACGGCGGCGACGACGCACCGATGTCGGACATCAACACCACGCCCCTCGTGGACGTGATGCTGGTTCTTCTGATCATCTTCCTCATCGCCGTTCCCGTTGTGGTCCAGACGATCGACCTCGCGTTGCCGAAGGTGCAGTTCGAACCGACGACCACGAAGCCGGAAAATGTCTCGCTCTCGGTCAAGGGCGGTCCGGACGGTTGTGAGATCTACTGGGGTCTGACCCGGGTCAACCACACCGAGCTGCTCGACAAGGCGGTTGCCAAGCTGAAGGCCGAAATCGACCGTCAGGGTGGCCCGAACGCCGCAGGTCTCGAACTTCCCGAAGTTCATATCCGCGGTGACATCAACACGCCCTATCGCTGCATCGGCGGCACCATCTACACGATGCAGATGGCGGGTTTCGTGAAGGTCGGCTTCATCTCGGAACCGGAGCCCGGTTCGGGCAACGCCCGGCTCTGAACGGCCTCGCTTAAGGAGTTACGACAATGGCAATGAGCGCAGGCCGTGATGACGGCGAGCCGATGATGGACATGAACACGACGCCGTTGATCGACGTCATGCTCGTGCTCCTCATCATGTTCATCATCACCATTCCGGTCCAGACGCATGCGGTGAAGGTCGACCTTCCGCAGCCGAGCAACAATGCGTCGCAGCCCGTCGAGCCGGACAAGAACAAGGTCTATATCGACGCGCAGGGCCAGGTGTTCTGGAACAGCATGCCGATCAACGATGTGATGCTGCGCCAGTATCTGGACGCATCGCTGCAGCGTTCGCCGGAACCCGAGCTGCACTTCCAGCCGGATCCGGCCGCGCGCTACGACGTGGTCGATCGCGTGCTGGCGATCATCAAGCGGGCGAACGTCACGAAGCTCGGCTTCGTCGGCAACGAGCAGTACCGCAACGATTTCTGATCCGCGGCGCGGTCAGAGTATTTTGGGAAGGCGGCCCTTCGGGGCCGCCTTTTTTTGTGCCTGCTGCAGGCGGGCAGCGGGCAGCTGGCAGCGAGGAAAGGGCTGTCCTGCCGAAGCGATCACCCGGATTGCGGCGCGCCTGCTGCCGCGAGGCCGGCAAACCATGGGTGCTCCCACCTCAGCGCAAATGCGGGGTTGCGACGGTGTCGCGAACGTGTCACGTATAAGTCATCCAAGTGTCATAAAAATGCAACCTTGGTGTCACGACTGAAAGGAGAGCGTTATGTCGATCAAACTTGTCGCAGCGGCTGCGGTGTCCCTCCTGGCCCTTGCCTCACCGGTACTTGCACAGGATACGAACCTCGCGGCCCGCGAAATCATGACGGGTTCCTATGCGACCGCCGAGCAGAAGCTCCTGAACCAGATGCGCTTCGACCAGCGCCCCGAGCTGCAGCTGAACCTTGCTGCCATCTATTATGCCACCGGCCGGGTCGACGAAGCGCGCGCGCTGTACCGCGACGTGCTGCAGAAGGACGACGTGCTGATGACGGTGACGACTGATCGCGTCGCGGGATCCCATACCATCGCTCAGACCGGTTTGCGCTATCTCAGCCAGCGCCAGACGATCGCATCGCGCTGAGCGACCATCGGGCGGCTCGACATCCGATCCGCTCTCATATTGGGATAAAAGGTGAAAGCGCGCCAGGCCCCGCCGGCGCGCTTTTCCTTTTGCGCAGCAGATCGAGCTTAGAAGCTGGCCCAGTCGTCGCCATCCGCCATGGCCTGCACCGGGACGGCGCGGGTAGCACCCGGCGCTTTGGCTGCGGCCGTTTGTGACGGCAGTACCGGCCGGCGCAGCGGCGCCTGCGGGCCACCGGTCTGGAAGGTGGCGGCATGGGCATCGAGCCGCGCAACCTGCGCGGTGAGCTGGCGTGCCGCCGCCGAGGTTTGTTCGACCATCGCGGCATTCTGCTGGGTCGCACGGTCCATGTCGCCGATCGCGCTGCTGATTTCGCGGATCGCGCTCGACTGGGCACGGTTGTCCGCCGCGATGCCGCCGAGCAGCTGGTGAACCTCGCCTACCGTGTCGACGATCGCGGCAAGGGTGTTGTCGACGCGCTCGACCGCGCCGCGGGCGACCACGACTTCGGACTGAGTTACAGTAAGCTGGTCCCGGGCCCGCTTGGCCTCTTCCTCGGCGCGCATGGCGAGGGCCGAAACGAGATCGGCGACGACCGCGAAGCCGCGACCCGCTTCGCCCGCACGACCGGCCTCTACCGCAGCGTTCATCGCGAGAACCCGGGTCTGGAAGGCGATCTTGTCGAGGCCTTCGATGACGCTGTCGATCCCCTTGGCGCTGTCCGACACGCGAGTCATCGCCTGCACCGCTTCGTCGGCGGTGCTGCGGCCCGAGCCGACTACGCCGATCGCCTGGTCGGCGCGCTCGACGGTCACGCCCGCAGCGGCGGCGGTCGCGTCGATGCGCTGGTTCATCTGGGTGATCGCTGCGGCGGTCTGCTCGAGGCTGGCGGCATTGCCCTCGGTGCGGCGCGCCAGATCCTCGGACGCGCTGGCGATTTCATTCGAGCCGGTGCGGATCGACGAGGTGCCTTCCAGCACGGTCCCGATCAGGTCGCGCAGGTTGCCGATCGCAGAACGGAAATGGTCGGCGAGTTTCGCATAGTCCGCAGGCAGGTCATGGCCGATGTCCGCCGTCAGGTCTCCGCCAGCGACCTTGGCAAGTGCCTGGCCGAGCACGTCCATCGCATGTTCGCGGGCTGCCTCGGCCTCGCGGTCGCGGCTTTCGGCCTGCTGGCGGGCGATTTCGGAAGTGCGGAAATGCTGTAGCGCCTCGGCCATCGCACCGATCTCGTCGGTGGCGGTGTGGGCGGGGATGGCGATGTCGACCTTGCCGGCGGCAAGCGCGCGCATCGCAGCGGTCATCTGCACCAGCGGCGAAAACATGCGGCGGCCGGCATACCAGGCGGCACCTGCGACGAGCAGCGAGATCAGCGCCGCCGACAGCGCCAGCGTCCAGCGCGCGCCGCCGATCGCGCCCATCACGTCGCTCTCGGGAATGCCGACGAACAGGATGCCGATCGTCTTGCCCGACGCGTCCTTGATCGGATCATAGCCGGTAAAGAATGCCTTGCCGAGAATATCTGCCTTGCCCCGATAAGGCTGGCCCTTGTCGAGCACCGTTGCATAGGCGGCGTTGCGCGCCAGAGGGGTGCCCACCGCGCGGCTGCCGTCTTCCTTCATGACGTTGGTCGACACGCGCCTGTCGCCGCGGACGATCGTGGC
>CBJKNR010000433.1:0-3353 GCA_966417555.1 uncultured Sphingopyxis sp. | reverse complement strand
GCCGCCAGCGATGATAGCGAGGCCAAGCACGATAGCGATCCAGCTCGCGCCTTCGAGTTCATTCTGGCCCTCGGTGACGGAAACGCTGCCGGCGTCCAGCGCCGGCGCAGCCGAAGCGGCCACCGGCGAGAAGATCATCGACGTCGCGGCCAGCGAGACAACGGCCCTTTTCCAGAGAATCATCGCAAACTCCTCTTTTTTCAGCGAGTCGAAAACGTCGCGGAGGGCGCTTCGGTTCCATCGCCGAAGCAAGAGGATGCCGGCTATGGCCGGAACCGGGTCGTCAGGCGGCCGCGAACCGGATGGGCAGGCGCTTCAATCCGCCGACGAAAACCGATTCGACGCGCGCGGGTTCGCCCGCGAGTTCGAGGCTTTTGACCCGCGGCAGCAGCTCCTCCATCAGGATGCGCATTTCCATGCGCGCAAGATGCTGACCGAGGCAGACATGCGCGCCGAAGCCGAAGGCGATCTGCTGGTTCTTCTCGCGGTCGGGATCGAAGGCGAAGGGGTCGCCGAACACGCCCTCGTCGCGGTTGCCCGAGACATAGTTCAGCATCAGCCAGTCACCCGCACGGATCGTCTGGCCCCCGATTTCGACGTCCTCGCGGGCGCTGCGCATGAAATGCTGGACCGGGGTGGTCCAGCGGATCGCTTCCTCGATCAGCCCCGCCTTGTCGCTTTCGGCATCGCGGAAGCGTTCGAACAGCGCGGGATTCCTTGCAAGCTCCATGATCGCGCCCGCGGTCGAGGCGCTCGTCGTGTCGTGCCCCGCGGTCGCGATGATCATATAATAGCCCGCGAGTTCGCGGTCGGGAATCTGCTCGCCGCCGACCATGGCGTTCGCGATCACCGTCGCAATATCCTCGCGCGGATTGGCACGACGGTCGGCGGTCAGCGCACCGAAATAATTCTCGAAATCGGCGATCACATAGTGGAGCATCGCGATCGCCTGTTCGGCACTCGTGATCTCGACCTTGTTGCGGTTGAGTTCGGGATCGGTCGAGCCGAACAATTGCTGCGTCAGCATCAGCATGCGCGGCTCGTCCTCCGGCGGAACGCCGAGAATGTCCATGATCACGCGGAGCGGATAATGCGCCGCAACGTCGCGCGCGAAATCACATGCTTCGCCCGCCTCGAGCATATGGTCGACCGTCTCGCGCGCCAGGAGACGGATGCGGTCTTCGACGATCCTCAGATTCTTCGGCATGAACCAGCTCTGCGTCAGCAGCCGGTATTTCATATGGTCGGGGGCATCCATCTGGACGAGCGAGCGGATCAGATGGCCGTCGCCCCCCGGCGTCGCGGCGCGCGCCAGCGCCTCGCCGTCGCGGTTGGTGAGCACCGTCGGGCGGATGCCATTGGCAAAGCGTTGCGGGTCGCGGCTGATCGCCATGATGTCGGCGTGGCGCGTCACGAGCCAGAAGGGGTCGTGATCGGGATTTTCCGCGACCGCGAGCGGCGCATTGGCTCGCGCCCAGGCGAGCTGTTCGTGCAGCGTTTCCCACTGGCCGTATGCGACGGGGTCGACGACGGCGGCGGCTACCTCTCCGGGCAATATCGGTTTTGTCATTGGCGGCGAAGCTGCCGCAACTCGCCCCGCGAGTCGAGTGGCAAAAGGCAACCGATCAGGTCGCGGTCGCCGGATCGGGCAGCGCCGCCTGCCATTCGGCCCGCGCGCGGCGGATCATCGCCTTCAGCGCCGCGGCCTGTTCGGCCCACGCGCCGGCGCATTCGGGCGTCCAAGCCGCGCCCGCCGCCCTGCCCAGCTCGGCGACCGTCATGTCGATGAAGGCGTCATATTCACCGATCGGCAGCGGACCATAGGCGCGGTGCGTGTGGACCAGTTCGGTCACCAGCGGCCACACCCAGCTCTCGCCCTTCGCCAGCCCGAGCATCATCGCCAGCGTCTCGTCGGTCATCCGCACCGACGAGGCGTCGACGACCATGAAGCTCGCGCGGCGGTCGGGAAAGGCGGCGAAGAAGCGCTCGAACAACGCGTGGCGAATGTCGACGCCGGCGTCGGCGACGGCGGCGAGGCTCGCCTCCATCGCCGCGAAGCCACTCACTTGAACAGGCTGCCCAAAATGCCGCGCATCAGCTGGCCGCCGAACTTGCCCGCGACCTGCCGGCCGAGGCTCGTCGCCGCCGAGCGGGCGGCCGACTGCATCATCTTCTCGGCCATCGACGGCTTCGCCGCCTCGCGTGCAGCGGCCTTTTCGAGCCGGATTCGCTCGCGCTCCTCGGCCGCCTTGCGCTTCGCCTCTTCCTTCGCGGCGATCGCCGCCTGCTTGTCGGCCTCGACCTGCGCCTTCGCCTCGACCGCGGCGGCCTGCGCCTGTTCGGCCTTCACTGCGAGCAATTCCTCGGCGCTCTCGCGGTCGACCGGCGTGTCATATTTGCCCTCGACCGGCGAAATCGACTGGATGATCGCGCGCTCCTTGGCCTCGAGCGGCCCGGCGCGCGAACAGGGCGGCTTGATCAGCGTGCGCTCGACCGGCGACGGCGCGCCGTCGGCCATCAGCAGCGACACCAGTGCCTCGCCGACCTTGAGCTCGGTGATCTCGCGCGTGACATCGACCTTGGGGTTGGGGCGAAAGGTCTCGGCGGCGGCCTTCACCGCCTTCTGGTCGCGCGGGGTGAAGGCGCGGAGCGCGTGCTGGACGCGGTTGCCGAGCTGGCCGGCGACCTCCTCGGGCACGTCGATCGGGTTCTGCGTGACGAAATAGACGCCGACGCCCTTCGAGCGGATCAGGCGCACGACCTGCTCGATCTTCTCGGTCAGCGCCGGCGGAGCGTCGTCGAACAGCAGATGCGCCTCGTCGAAGAAGAAGACGAGCTTCGGCTTGTCGGGGTCGCCGACCTCGGGAAGCGTCTCGAACATCTCGCTCAAGAGCCAGAGCAGGAAGGTCGCGTAGAGCTTCGGGCTCGCCATCAGCTTGTCGGCGGCGAGGATGTTCACATAGCCGCGGCCATTGTCGTCGGTGCGGATCATGTCGTTAATGTCGAGCGCGGGCTCGCCGAAGAAATTGGCGCCGCCCTGGCTTTCAAGCGTCAGCAGCTGGCGCTGGATCGTGCCGACGGTCGCCTTCGACACATTGCCATATCTGGTCGTCAACTCGTCGGCATTCTCGGCGCACCAGGCAAGCATCGCCTGCAGGTCACCGAGGTCGAGCAGCAGCAGATTCTGTTCGTCGGCGACCCGGAACGCAATCGCCAGTACCCCCTCCTGCACCTCGTTCAGCCCCATCAGCCGTGCGAGCAGCAGCGGCCCCATTTCCGAAATCGTCGTGCGAATCGGGTGCCCCTGTTCGCCGAACAGGTCCCAGAAGATCACCGGATTGTCGTGATAGGCC
>CBJKNR010000432.1:0-3365 GCA_966417555.1 uncultured Sphingopyxis sp. | reverse complement strand
GGGGATTCGCCAGCGTGAAGTCGGGATGGCCCGCCAGCTCTTTCACCGCATCGACCGTATCGGGGCGCAGCGACCACGCCTGCACCTGGAACCATGTGTCGAGAACGAGCGGGTTGTCGCGGTAGCGCTGGTAGAAGATGTCGAGCGCCGCCACGCGCGCTTCGCTGTCGCCATGCGCGAGCGTCGCGAGCGCCGCCTGCCGCTCGGTCATCCCGTCGGCGTCCGAAAACATGCCGAACGCCAGCGCCGGGATGTCCGCCATTCCCGTCGCGGCGAGATAGGCGAGCGCGACACCGCGCAGGCGCCGCCGCCCTTTCGCCGCGCGCGACAGGTCGGTCGCAGGCGGCGCCTTGCCGCCAACAATGGCGCGCCATTCGCTTTCGAGCGCTTTGCCGATCGCGGCCTGCAATGCCAGCCGTTCGCGGCGGATCGCGTCGGGATCGACCGTCACCATCTGGTCGCCGATGAAGGCCTCGCTGGGCAGCAGCACCGCTTCGGCGACGAAAGCCGGGTCGCCGCTGCGTCCGGAAAGCGTTTGTCGGACCGCTTCGATCACCGCGCCATTGTCGGCGGCCTTGCCCGACACCGCGGCGACTAGCGTATCGAGCATCAGCTGCTGCAACGCCTCGTACCGCGCGAACGGATCGTCGTCGTGCGCCGCGAGCCATGCAAGCTCGCCCTCTTCGCGCGCGAAATCGATGATCACCGGCGCCGAAAAGCCGCGGTTGATCGAGAGCATCGGGCGGCTGCGACAGAAGCCGAGCGGCACGGCAATTTCGGGGCGATCGAGCAGCGCCAGCTGTTCCGCCTCGTCGCCGTGCCCGCCATCGAGGTCCCAGGCCTTGATACGCAGCGGGATCAGCATCGGCGCCTTGTCGGGCTGGCCCGGCGTCGGCGGAACGGATTGCGACAGATGCAGCGTGCGCTCGCCGGTCGCATCGTCGGTATCGATCCGAGCAGTGACGCGCGGGGTGCCCGCCTGGCTGTACCACAGGCGGAATTGGGCCAGATCGATCCCCGCCCCCTCCTCGATCGCCTTGACGAAATCCTCGCAGGTCGCCGCCTCGCCGTCATGGCGATCGAAATAGAGGTCCGTGCCCTTGCGGAAGCGTTCGGGCCCGACCATCGTCGCCATCATGCGGATGATCTCGGCGCCCTTGTTATAGACGGTCGCGGTGTAGAAGTTCGAAATCTCCTGATAGCTGTCGGGCCGGATCGGATGCGCGAGCGGCCCCGCATCCTCGGGGAATTGCGCGGCGCGGAGCAGGCGTACGTCCTCGATCCGCTTGACCGCCGGCGAGCCCATGTCGGCCGAAAAGCTCTGGTCGCGAAAGACGGTGAAACCCTCTTTCAGGCTCAGTTGGAACCAGTCGCGGCAGGTGACGCGGTTGCCCGACCAGTTATGAAAATATTCGTGCGCGACAACGCCTTCGACACCGTCATAGTCAAGGTCGGTCGCGGTATCGGGATCGGCGAGGATATAGCGGGTGTTGAAGATGTTCAGCCCCTTGTTTTCCATCGCCCCCATGTTGAAGTCGCCCACCGCGACGATGTTGAACAGGTCGAGGTCATATTCGCGGCCATAGACCTGCTCGTCCCACGTCATGCTGTTCTTGAGCGCCTGCATCGCGTGACCCGTGCGGTCGAGGTCGCCGTCGCGCACCCAGATGCCGAGTTCGACCTTACGTCCCGACATGGTGACGAATTCGTCGCGGTTGACCACAAGATCGCCGGCGACAAGCGCGAAGAGATAGGAGGGCTTCGGCCACGGATCTTCCCACAGCGCCCAATGCGTTCCACCCTCACCTTCGCCTCGCTCAACGCAATTGCCGTTCGACAGCAGGATCGGGAACGCCGCCTTGTCACCCTCCATGCGCACCTTGTAGCGGCTCAGCACGTCGGGCCGGTCGGGGTGAAAGGTGATGCGGCGGAAGCCTTCGGCCTCGCACTGGGTGCAAAGCATGCCGTTCGACGCATAAAGCCCCATCAGCTGGCTATTGGTCACCGGGTTGATGACGGTTTCGATTTCGACCGTCGCCGCGGCCCGCTCGCTAAGATCGACGATCAGGTCGCTGCCATCCATGCGCCAGTCATTCCATCCCTCGCCATCGACGCGCACGGCCGCCGGGGTGAGCCCGTCGCCACGCAGCACGAGCGGCGCGGGACCATCGGCATGCCGCACCACCGAGAGCACGGCGCGCACCTTCGTCTCTTCGATCCCGAGCGCGAAATCGAGCGCGACATCGGGAACCTGCCATTCGGGCGGGCGATAATCGCCGCGATGGATGGTGACGGGAACGGCGGGCGTGGAAGAGGCGTCGGTCATGCGCGGAGCTGCCTTGATAAGAACCGCTTGCCCTGAGCTTGTCGAAGGGCCGCCCTTTTTTTCTGCGATCGCCGAAGGAAGGACGGTGCTTCGACAAGCTCAGCACGAACGGAAAAATGATCGCTGATTGCCCTAGGCTTGCGTCGCATCACGCGCAATAAGGCGCGCGATGGCACGGATGCTGATTTTCGGAATGGGCTATGCGGCCTCGCATCTAGCGGCGCGCCTCCGCATGCGCGGATGTGATGTGACTGGAACCACGCAGGACGGGCGCGGCGAGACTATCGCCTTTGCGGACGAGGTTGCAGTGCGGGGCGCCCTGCGCGAAGCGACGCATATCCTGTCGTCGATACCGCCGGCCGGAGGCGTCGATCCGGTATTCGTGCGCTATGGCGAAGCGCTGGCCTTCGCCCCCGCGACCTGGATCGGCTATCTCTCCTCGACCGGCGTCTATGGCGATACGCGCGGCGCGTGGGTCGACGAAAGCGCGCCGATCCAGGGCCGGCGGGCCGACCGAAATGCCGCCGACGCGGCCTGGGCCGCGCTGCGCGGCGACGTCCGCATCTTCCGCCTTCCCGGCATCTATGGCCCCGGCCGCTCGATCCTCGACCGCATCGGCGAGGGGCGCGCGCACCGCATCGATCTGCCCGGACAAGTGTTCAGCCGCATCCATATCGACGATATTGCGGGCGGCGTCATGGCGTCGTTCAAAGGCCCGGCGGGCGTCTATAATCTCGCCGACGACGAACCGTGCCACCAGAACCGCCTCGTCGAATGGGGCTGCGCGCTGCTCGGCGCGCCGCTACTCCCGTTGCAGGCGCTCGACGAAGCCAGCCTGTCGCCCGCCGCGCGCGCCTTCTATGCCGAGAACCGCCGCGTCGCGAATGGCAAGGCGAAGCGGCTGCTGGGCTGGACGCCGAAATATCCGAGCTTTCGCGAGGGGCTGGCGGCCTGCACATAATCTCGTCATTGCGAGCGGCGAAGCCGCGCGGCAATCCAGAGCGTGCGTAAACCGCCCTGGATTGCTTCGCTTCGCTCG
>CBJKNR010000431.1:0-3374 GCA_966417555.1 uncultured Sphingopyxis sp. | reverse complement strand
GGAGACCGAAGGCAAGCTCACGCTGCTCGACCAGAACCGGGTGATCCGCCCGAACCCGCATTTCCGCCTCTTCTCGACCGCGAACACCGTCGGGCTCGGCGACACGAGCGGGCTCTATCACGGCACGCAGCAGATCAACCAGGGCCAGATGGATCGCTGGAACATCGTCGTCACGCTGAACTATCTGCCCGCCGCGACCGAAAGTGCGATCATCCTCGCCAAGGTGCCCGATACCGACGACACGACCGTCGCCAATATGGTCAAGGTCGCCGATCTGACGCGCCAAGGCTTCATCAACGGCGACATCTCGACCGTTATGAGCCCGCGCACGGTGATCAGCTGGGCCCAGAATACCGCGATCTTCAACAATATCGGCTTCGCCTTCCGCCTCTCCTTCCTCAACAAGTGCGACGAGGCCGAGCGGATGATCGTCGCCGAATATTATCAGCGCGTGTTCGGCGAGGACCTGCCCGAAAGCGTGATCGCGAAGTGAGGCCGGCGCGCCACCTCGCGGTGGCGTCCTGCGCCGCGCTCGCACTCTCGGGGTGCAGCATCGCGGCGGTCGATTATGGCAAGATCCGCCATGCCGACTATGTCGCCGACCCGCGCTGCACCGCGCAGCCGGGCGCCATCGTCGACGGCGATGCGCTGCCCTATTTCTTTGCGACGAGCCGCCTGCCCGACTGCCGGGCGAGCGAGATCGAGCTGCTCCGCCACCGCGGCGACCGGATGCGTTACGGCCGCTTCAACGCGCCGCGCGAGGTGATCGTCGGGAAGAAGAAAAAGCAGCTCGCGCCGCTCGCCTTCCAGACGTCGGCTGACTGGTGGCGCGCGCTGCAGGCCGAAACCGATCGCAAGCAAGGGCGCGTGCTGCTCTATATTCACGGCTATCGCGAGAATTTCTCGACAACCTCGAAGGACGCGGCGCAGATTGCGCGGATGACGGGCTTCGACGGGCCGATCATCGAATATAGCTGGCCGTCGCAGGGCAAGATCCTGAGCTATGTGGTCGACGAGACCAATATGTATCACGACGTCCGCAACTTCCGCGACTTCCTGAAATCGCTTGCCGAACAGTCGTGGGTCAAGGAAATCACCGTTGTCTCGCACTCGCTCGGCGCGCGGCTCGTGATCCCCGCCATCGCCTATGTCGATCGCACGTCGAGCAGCGCCGACAGCAGCAACATATCGAACATCATCCTCGCCTCGCCCGACATCGACCGCGAGACGTTCGAGCGCGACATCGAGGAGGAAGTGCTGTCGGCGCGGCGCGTCGCCGTGGGCCGGCGGATCACCGCCTATGTCTCGCGCGCTGACAAGGCGCTCGCGGCGTCGCGCGCGATCCACGGCTATCCGCGCCTCGGCTCGCCCTATTGCTTCGATCCGTTCGAGGCGGCTGACCTCAAGGCCAAGGGGCTGCCCGAGCGCTGCTATCCGGCGGCTCGCACCGGATTTACGGTGATCGACACGACCGACGTGTCGCGCGGGGCGACCGGGCACAGCAATTTCCTGCGCAGCGCCGTCGTCTGCCGCGATTTCGTCGACGTCGTCGCGAACAGGCGGACGCGGCCCGAGCGCACCCCGACGCAATGGGCGCATGTGTTCCGCCTGCTTCCAGATCCGGCGGTGCCGAAGGACGGCGACGACGTCATCTGTCACCGCACGCCCGAGGTGGAAGAGCCGCAGTGAGGCCCTAAAAGCCGCACATGATCGCGAAATTGGTGAGCCAGACAACCGGCCCCTCGCCGGTCCAGAGCCAGAGGCCGCCGAGCGCGATCAGGACAAAGAACGCGAGCGCAATCCGGTCCTGCCGCGCGAGCTTCATGCGGATTGCAGCCGCTTGACCGGCGCGTCGGCGATCGGCAGGTGGACGAGGCCGGCGAACAGGCCGAGCGCGATCGAGAAGCCCCACGCGATATTGTAGCTGCCGGTCGCGTCGAAAATCAGCCCCGCCATCCATGCGCCGAAAAAGCTGCCGAGCTGGTGGCTCAGAAAGACGATGCCATAGAGCATCGAGAGATAGCGTATGCCGAAGATGCGGCCGACGATGCCGCTGGTGAGCGGCACGGTGCCGAGCCAGAGAAACCCCATCGCGGCGGCGAAGACGAGCGCGCTCGCATGGCTGAGCGGCAGGAAGAGGAAGAGCGCGATCACCGCCGAACGCGCCGTGTAGAGCGCCGAGAGCACATATTTCTGCCGCAGCAGGTCGCCCGCGCGGCCGAACACGTACGAACCGAGGATGTTGAACAGCCCGACGAGCGCCAGCACCTGAGCGCCGATTTCGATCCCGAGCCCCTTGTCGTCGAGATAGGCGGGCAGATGCGTCGCGATGAAGGCGATGTGGAAGCCGCAGACGAAGAAACCCGCGTTGAGCAGCCAGTAACCGCGGTGGACCGCCGCCTCGCGCAGCGCGTCACGCGCGGTCTGTTCCTCGGCCTGCAGCGTGCCCGGCGTGTCGGTGCGCCCCGCGACCCCGATCGCGAGCAGCCCGCAGAGCGCGACCAGCCCCGCCATGATCCACAGGGTCTGGTGATAGCCGACCTCGCCGAGCAACATCGAGGCGAGCGGTACGACGAGGAATTGTCCGAGCGATCCGCCCGCGGTCACGATGCCGAACGCGCCGCTGCGCTTTTCGGGGCTGACGACGCGGCCGACCGCGCCGAGCACGACGACAAAGGTCGTCGCCGACTGCGCCATGCCGATGAAGATGCCGAAGCTGATATGCAGCCCGATCGCATCGGTTGCGAGGGCTGCACTAACGAGCCCGAGCGCATAGAGCAGCGCGCCGCCGAGCACGACGCGCCCCGCGCCATGCTTGTCGGCGAGCGCGCCGACAAAGGGCTGGACGAGGCCGAAGAGAAGGTTCTGCAGCGCCATCGCAAGGCCGAAGTCCGAGCGGCTGATGCCGATGTCGGCGCTCATCTGCGGCAGGAACAGCCCGAACGACTGGCGCACGCCCATCGCCAGCGTGACGATGAACGCCGCGCAGAGGATGACGATCCATGGCTTTTTCATGGGGGATATGACGGGAGAGTTCATGCGGCGGCGATGCGCCTGCGCCTCCACGAGGTCAAGCGAGCATAGCTATGGCCGCATTCATTCCCGCTTCGTCACGCCGGATTGCGATATGCATTCTCATCCCCTTCCTTCGGGCGTCAAAGCTGGTTAGAGCCGAGTCGAAATGTCCGCCCAATCTCCCCTCGACGATTTCAAGGCCGCACTGTCGAGCGTCGCGCGCGCGGTCACTCGCGATGCCGAGGTCGAGGTCGGCTTCACCGCCGACGCGCCCGCGCAGATCGGCAAGGCGATCAAGGTCCCGACCCCGTCGCGCACCCTGCCCGCCGATCAGGTCGCCGAGGCGCGCGGTTTTGCCG
>CBJKNR010000430.1:0-3385 GCA_966417555.1 uncultured Sphingopyxis sp. | reverse complement strand
GCGATGGCGCGCTCGATCGCTTTCAGTGCCGCCGCCTTGTTGCCCTGGCGCAGGCATTCGATTCATTGCAGGTACTGATTGAACCATTCGAGGACCGGTTTCATGGCTTCATTTGTCCTCTTCCCATACACGTCGAAGTGTACGCCGTCTTTTAGAGTGAAGAGCTTCTTCGGTTCCTTAGCCTTACGATACAATATATCGGCGTCATCAGCCTCGAGCTCGTCCTTCTCAGCTTGAACGAAGAGAATAGGTGTTGGCGACACCTTGTCAATAATCTCTTCCGGCTTGTAGCTCAGCCACCCATCGACGGTTGCGAGAGTTGTGCTGTTGCCTTTTTCGTCTTCCACTTGCTCAGCCTCTTTTAAGGAAGAGGTCAGATCAGGGGGCATGATCAGCACCGAATCGGTTCCCTCCTTCAAAAACCCACGGAATTCTTTCGACTTGCCGGCCACAGCCCGGTTGATCCGGTCCTCCTGGACTTTTTGCATGAGAGTTTGCCACTGCTCCTCGGTTCGAAATTTTCGCATTCTTCGCACGCCATCACCAACCAGGACCATTGAGGCAACCGCCTTTACGCGTCGGTCGCGAGCCGCTATGTACGCGACTTCTCCTCCTCCCAGGCTGACGCCCAAGATGGCGATTTTGTCGGGGTTAACTTCTGGTCTTGACTGCAGGTAGGATATGGCGTTACTGGCGTCATAGATCTGCAGGTATGGAATCACCTCGCCGCGGACGCCTTCGCTCTCTCCGAATCCTCTGAAATCCATGGTCAGGGATACGAATCCACCTTTGTTCAACTCATCAGCGAACCCAGGAAAGAACGCATCCGCCGTGCTCATAAAACCTGGCACAAGCAAGACACCAGGAAAGCGTTTTCCTTGGGCATTTTCAGGCGTATTAAGGATTCCGGACAGTTTTAGGCCGTCGCTATAGTAGCTGATTCTCTCTCTCATTACTCAATGCTCCGTTTCAAAGGTCTTCGATTCGTTTATGAATGCAGACCATGACTTGCCCACGCTTCAACGAAACTGTGAGCATCGTCGATGACAAGTTCCGTCACCGGGACGTAAGGAACAAAAAGTCGATCCACGCTGGCTTCCACGAAGGGCTGCAGCCGGTTCCTGATTTCCTGTACCGATGTCGCCGGAATCACGGGCAACTTATCCATGTACTCGTCGATGTACTCGTCGATCATCTTCGCGCCGGCAGCCTTGAATCCGCCGACCTAACGAATAGGATTTTTGACCGACCTTTTCAATGGCCGGAGCTATAGTGCAGCACCGGCGGGTCGAGGGTTCTAGGGTCGAGCCTGAGTTATTGACTTATTGCTCATCGCTGATGCGATCCCACGCCGTCACGCTGTGCGTGAAAAGACTTCCCACCTCTTTTCTCGATTGTAGAGTTACTTGATGAGGCGCTGGAACTCGGCGTCGTCAAAGAGCGAGGCAAAGGACTTGTTGCGCTTTAACTGGCCCTTCTGCGCGGGGTTGGAGGCGATGGCGCGCTCGATCGCTTTCAGTGCCGCCGCCTTGTTGCCCTGGCGCAGGCTGATGTCGGCCATTGCCACCAGTGCCAGATCGTCCTCGGGCGAGGCCTTGAGTGCGCTCTCGGCGAGTGCCATGGCGCCTGTGAGATCGTTCTTCTCGATCAGCGGGCCGATCCGGCCAATCATCTCGAAGCCACGCGTGACACCCAGGATGCGGCGCAGCTCGACGAGCGGCTGCTTGTGGTCGTCGACACGGATGTCGAGCAGCGTGTCGTCGTAGTCGGCGCGAACCAGTGGCTTGACGATCTTGAGCATCGCGCCCTGCATGCCGCGGCGGTCGCCGCCTGCAGCCTGGCCGGCATCGAGGGCAGCCAACAGGCGCTCTGCCAAGGGACCCTTCGCGGCCTCGAAGGCCTTGCCCATCTCCTCGATCACGTTGCCATTGGCCAGCGTGTTGCCCTGCACGCAGTAGATCGGCGTGCACTTGTGGCCGGTCCAGTCGGGGATCGTCTTGCTCGACCACGCGGCGCTGCGGCCCTGGATGTCAATGACGGCGACCTGGCGGCGGTCGGGCTCCTTGTCGGCACGCAGCGCGAACTCGAGCGCCTGCTGCGGCGTCATCCCGCGCTCGATGCCGTCGATGACGAGCTTGCCGTACATCGGGTTGGAGGACGACTGATGCGCGACAATAGCAACGCCGCCTTTGCCAGTGACAACGCGGTTGCCGATCGACAGGGCCTTGGACTGCACACCGAGGCCGAGCAGGCCCGTGTCCTTCTCCACGGCGATGATTGAGAATGTGCTGTCCGCGGGCGCGTACTGCCGGGTGGGCGTCTCTTCGGCAGTGGCAGCCGTCAGCGCCAATCCAGATGCTGCAATTGCTGCCATCGCTGTCCTTCGCATCGGTTGCCCCCTCGCCATATTTACAGTGAGAATAAACCGCCTTTTTCTATGACCAAACTCATATAGCAGGACTGGTAGAGCGGTCAATTTCTTTCTGCTTGATGAAAAACCACGAATGGAAAGCGATGGGAAGGGTCATTTACGGCAGCAGGAAAACTGCATTCTTCGAGGAGAAAAAGGCAAATTTTGCGGCACGAACGGGACGACGCATCACTTCGATGCTGCCGCAAATTGGATTGAAGGAGAATTCAGTTCAATCTTACGGCTAACGACTCAAGCTGAGCCACGCCGGACTAGTGATGTCAACCGCGAAAGCGGAACTGAAAGCGCTATCCGGCGTTGGCTCCAGCGCATTGTTCGGCTGTTCCGCGGGAACTAGAGTTAGAGGTACCATCGACCTTAAGAAGCGGGATCGAACCCGAACACTCGTAGCTCTTGGTGGCAGCGGCAGGCCTTCGCGATGCGCGCGGCCCACGCGATAGCCTCTTCGCGAGAGGGTAGTTCGAGCACCGTGAAGCCGCCATTGAGCGGAGGCGCCCACGAGTATCCGCCTGCCGAGAACGTGCCATCGGCCGAGACGAGCACCGGCGGGACCGCTTCGTCGATACCGCCGCCGAAGACATATACGCCGGCGGCTTTTGCTTCGTCGATTACCGCGTGTGCGTCGCGACCAACCGCCTCCCATTCGCCATCGGGTACGACCATCGCTGCGCTTGGAAATGAGATTAGGTATTTCGCCATAGAACTCTTTCTTTAGGAATGGAAGACAGTCGTGCGCGAAGTTCTTTGCCGAACGCCAGCGTCAGCCGCGCCCGCCGGCAGGCGTCGATTGGTCAACCAGCGTATCCCGTTCCACCCGTTCACGGTGTCTTCCCATGCACGACTCGATCGATCCGGGGCCAGACCTCGTTTGCCATGAGCTCCATGGAGCGCCGGGCGAGCGCTGGATCAGCCCAGTCGTGGCCTGTGTATAGCAGCGTGCCGAAGGCGCCGACC
>CBJKNR010000429.1:0-3404 GCA_966417555.1 uncultured Sphingopyxis sp. | reverse complement strand
GGATCAGGCGCATCAGATTGTTCCACACATGCGCCGCCTTGGTGCCTTTGCTGGTTTCGGCATAGGATTTGCCGAGCTTTGCCGACTGGGCGACGAGCTTGGGATCAAACGGAATGACGATGTCGATCGGCCGCTCGATCGACGATTCAAATTCCTTGCGCGACAGTTCGCCGATCGCATTCTGGAACTTGTTGGCCACCAGCACGACGCGCGCGCCGGGGATGTTCTGCTTGAACCAGGACAGCAGGCGGATCGTGTCGCGCGCAGCGGCCAGGGTCACGTCGCTGACGAGAAGGATGGTACCCATTTCCGACACGAGGTGCGGGAAGGGGATGAGCACCTGCCGCGGAATGTCGACGATCGTCATCTCGAAGGCGCTGCGAAGCTCTTCTTCCAGCTGGAAAAAGGCCGACCCGTCGGTCATCACCGGCTGGTGGATCGGCGCTTCGGCCGACAGCAGGCTGAGCTTGTCCGACGCACGCACCATGGCGCGTTCGATGAACAGCCCGTCGATACGGCTCGGGTTGTCGATTGCGTCGATCAGGCCGCGGCCGGGTTCGAGATCAAGCGTCAGCGCGCCCGTGCCGAAATGAACGTCGAGATCAAGGAGGGCCGTCTGGCGTCCGGCCTGCTCGCTGATAGCCCAGGCGAGCGAAGTGGCGACCAGCGACGCGCCCACGCCGCCGCGCACGCCGACGACACCCATCATGTGGTGGGGCTTGTCGTCGTGCATGTCGGCATGCTTCGGCGCCGACAGCATGGCCTGTGCCATGGCAAGCGATTCGCGAACCTGCTCGAGCGACAGCGGTTTCAGCAGATAGTCCTGGATCCCGCTCGACAGGAGGTCGCGGTACAGGCGCACGTCGTTCACCTGGCCCGCAGCGATCACGACCGTGCCGGGCTCGCAAACCTCGGCCAGCGCGTTGATGTCGTTGATCGGATCGCCCGATTCGGACATGTCGACGAACAATATGTTCGGGCTGGCCGAAACCGAGAGCGACTGCACGGCATTGCGCAGTCCTCCCTTGTTACATTTTTCGATCGACCAGCCCATGTCGTTGGCGGCGGCGCGGATCAGCTCCAGCGTATCGTCGTCGCAGACGAAGGCATTGAAAGGATCGCGCAGTCCTGCTGATTTGAAAGGAGCGTTCACTGGCTGCCTCCGCTGGTAGGTGTCTTGGTCAGTTCGCCGGCCCCGGTCTGGGGCTTCGTGCGATAGGTCTGGATCGCCCGGGTCGCCGCCGTCGGATCGCTACCCGTGTTGCGCGCGCCCTTGATCAGGTCGTTCGGGTCGGCGACCATGGCGGCGAGGTTGCTGTTCGTCGCGCAGCCATAGTTGGACGAGGTCGCATTGACCGGATTGATCGACGATTTGCTGTCCCAGTTGAGGCAGCCCGGCACCGAGGCCGAAGCGCGCGTCACGACAATCCGCAGATGTCCTTCGGGCACCGCCCCGGTGGTTACCGGAGCATCGGAGCTGAGGAGCAGCCCCCGGCGCTCGATCATCGAGCGGACCGTCGCCTGCGCCGCACTGGCGCCATAGAGCGAGGAGTCCTCGATCGCGACGCGATCGCCGTAGCGGATGCCCATCGCATCGAACCAGCCCTGGAGACGTCCCTGTTCGCTGGGCGGCAGCTCGCCGTTCGCGGCAGCGACGTCGAACTGGTAGATGTTGTTGCTCACGACGGGCTGGTGGACCGATTCCAGGCTGCGGTTGCTATATGCCGCACCAGTGCATCCGGCGAGCGAGGTCGCCAGGGCCAGGACCGTCCAATTTGCGATCTTTTTCATCACTTTTGCTCCTGTGATCCAGCGCGTCACTTGATGCTGAAGCCGGGCGACGCATCGGCGCCGCTCCGCGGACGGGTGGCGCCCTCGACGCTCGTGTCGAGCCTCGGCTTGGGACGATCGCCCCCGGTCACGCCATCGCTCGTCTGATTGCCCAGCAAGCGCTGCAGATCGTTTGCATCCTGAAAGGCGTCGGTCGGCAACTTGATGTCGTTCGCCGACACGGGCTGGACCAGATAGGGAGTGACGACGATGACCAGTTCGGTTTCGCCGCGGCGGAAGCTGTCCGATTTGAACAGCGTACCGAGCACCGGAATATCGCCGAGGCCGGGGATCTTGTCGATCGCACCGATCGAACGATTGTTCAGCAATCCCGCGATCATGAAGCTTTCGCCCGATCCGAGCTCGACTGTCGTCTCGGCGCGACGGATCGTCAGCGCGGGAACCTGGAAGCCCTGCATCTCGATCGCGCCCTCGGTCGACAGTTCCGACACTTCGGGACGGACGCGCAGGCTGATGCGGCCGTTCGACAGCACGGTCGGCGTATAGGCGAGGCTGACGCCATATTTGCGATATTCGATCGTCGTGCCGGCAAAATTGCCGGGGATCGGGACCGGAAATTCGCCGCCGGCGAGGAAATCGGCCGTCTCGCCCGAGATGGCGGTGAGGTTGGGCTGAGCCAGCGTGGCGACGAGACCCGAACGTTCGCCGATGTCGAGCGACGCGATCAGGTCGAGGCCGAACAGGCGGCCGGCGCCGGCAAGGCTGTTCACGCCCGAGGGCGTGTCGACGATATAGGTCGTGCTGCCATCGGGGTTCCGGGTGATCGTGCCCGCCTTGCGGCCACGGAAGATGCCGCCGAGGAAGCCGCCCGTGCGGTCCTGCGTCAGCACGTTCCCGCTGATTTCCTTGACCAGTGAGCGGTTCACTTCGGCGATGCGAACCTGCAGATTGACCTGCAGCGGCGTCGCCGTACGGAGGCGCGACAGAACCTTGGTCTGCTCGCCGACGAAGGCCTGCACCAGGCGCTCGGCCTCGGCGGCGTCGTCGGGCGACTGGACGGTACCGGTCAGCAGCACAAAGCCGTTCATCGGGTTTGCCGAGATGCTCGCATCGGGCATCGCCAGCGACAGCATCTGGTCGATCGTCTCGATGTTGTTGCCGACGCGGGCGACGGTCGAAAAGACAACCCGGCCGCTTGCGTCGGTGGCGTAGATGCTCGTTTCACCCGGCGTCTTGCCGAACACATAGAGCTGCCGGCTCGATCGGACCTGAACGTCGGCCACCTTGTCGTCGGCGACGAAGACGTCGCTCATCGCGGCCGGCAGGCTGACCAGGCGGCCGCGGCCGACCGACAGCTCGAGGCTGCTGCTCGCATTCTGGACGGCCTGTGCCGCGGCGGGCTGTGAAGGCGCCGCGACCAGCGTGGCCGCCACAAGGCCGATGGCCAGGGTGCGAGCCAAGGCCGCCGCCTTGAAATTGGCTTTGCTGTTCATCTTACTTACCCCCGACCGGAACTTCGGTCATCTTGTCGCCGCGGGTCACACGCACCACCGGCCCGGTCGGCACCGACGCAGCGCGCCCACCCCCTCCGTACGGCTGATAGCCACCCCGGT
>CBJKNR010000428.1:0-3411 GCA_966417555.1 uncultured Sphingopyxis sp. | reverse complement strand
CCCCCCCCCCCCCCCGAGCCCTGACTTCACATCGAGGTGCCTGCTCTGTCGGTCAGAGCTGCTCGCCGACGAAGACCGTGAGGTCGACGAGGCGGTTGGAGTAGCCCCACTCGTTGTCGTACCAGCCGAGGATCTTCACCGACGTGCCTTCCTGGACCATGGTCAGGGAGGCGTCGAAGGTGCAACCGGCTTGGCGCCGCGCGGCGCGCAGGCTATCGTTGGCATCCGGGAGAACAGCCATGGCCAAAGCCGAAATCAGGACGAAGGCGACCGAAGTGTCGGTTGCCGATTTCATTGCCGCGGTCCCTGAAGTGCGCCGCCGCGAGGAAGCTGGGGTGATCGACGCGATGCACCGCCGGGTCACCGGGCACGAGCCGAAAATGTGGGGGCCGTCGATCATCGGCTATGGCAGCTATGACTATGCCTATGACAGCGGCCGTTCGGGGACGATGTGCCGCGCCGGATTTTCCCCCCGCAAGGCGGCGATGACGCTCTACCTTATGGGCCATTATTGCAACCGCCAGCCCGAGGCCGACGCGCTGCTGGCGAAGCTCGGCAAGTACAAAAACGGAAAATCCTGCCTTTACATCAACAAGCTCGCCGACGTGGATCTCGACGTGCTCGAAAAGCTCGTCGCGCTGAGCTGGGACGTCATGAACGAGCGCTATCCGGCCTGATGCCCGTCAGGGCAGCACTTCGCGCAGATCCTTGAGTTTGCGAACGGAGCGCGGCCGGCCGCCGTCACCCCATATCCGGACGCTCGCGACGAGCAGGAAGAGGCTGAAACTTCCGGTGATGCCGGCGAAGACGAAATCCATCGCCTCCATCGGTCCCTGCTTCAGTTGCAGCGAGTCCCAGGCGACATAGGCGATGAAGAGGGCGCCTACGACCATGAAAGCCGAATAGAAGGCAATTTCCCATCGCTGCAGCCCGCGTTCGACGCGGTCGAAACGGCCCACCCGCTTCATTGCGCGCGCGAGTTTGAGGATGAGTTCGCGATAGAGGATTTTGCCGAAAGAGGTCGGCGCAAGCACCAGCTTTCGTTCGCCGTTGCGCCAGATCAGGCAGCGATAGGAATCGGCCCAGCGAAATTTCCCCCGATCAACGCTAGCTCTTATGCAAACGATGTCGGTCAACGGAATCTCAATACGCCCGCGCCGCGAACCGGTCAGGATCAGTGACGGCGCGTCGCGGCCGACGATCTCAGCTTCGATCCGCCATCCCTTCAGCCCCGCGCGGCGCATGACCCAGCCATTGCGCAACTCGTACCGGTCGATCCGGGTGAGTTCCTCTTCCTCGGTCATCCCTTCCCCCGTTGTACAGCCACCGAACTTGTCTCAGCCCGCGCCCCTTTCAAGATAGCCGCGCTCGGCTTCGGCCATAAAACCGCGCGTCAGCGGCAAGGCATGGCGGCTGCGCGCGAACTGGATCTGGTAATTGCCCATCCCGCCGCTCTCGAACGCCGAGGTCGCGCCGGCGAGGTAGAAGCACCACATACGGAAGAAGCGCACGCCCATCATCTGGACGATCTCCGCTTCGTGCGCCAGCGTGCGCGCGTACCATTCGCGCAATGTCAGGGCGTAATGCAGCCGCAGCGTCTCGACATCGGTGACGATCAGCCGGCTCTTCTCGCTCGCCGCCAGCGTCTCGCTGAGTGCCGGGATATAGCCGCCGGGGAAGATATATTTGCGTGTGAAGGCATCGGTCGACCCCGGCTTGCCGAAGCGGCCGATCGTATGGAGCAGCATCACCCCTTCGGCGGTCATCAGATTGGCGCAGGCACGAAAGAAGGTCTCGAAATTCGCCGCGCCGACATGCTCGAACATGCCGACCGACACGATGCGGTCGAAGCGACCTGCCTCGCGCGCGGCGAGGTCGCGATAGTCGATCAGTTCGAACGTCACCCGGTCGGCGACCCCCGCCGCCTCGGCGCGCTGACGCGCGAGTGCAAGCTGCTCTTCCGACAGCGTGATCCCCAGCACCTCGACCTTCTCGAGCTTCGCGAGTGTGATCGCCATCCCGCCCCAGCCGCAGCCGATGTCGAGGATGCGCTGTCCCGGCGCGAGCGCGAGCTTTGCCGCAATATGCGCCTTCTTCGCGGCCTGCGCTTCCTCCAGCGTCATGTCGGGGTGCGACCAATAGGCGCAGCTGTACTGCATGTCGTCGTCGAGGAAGAGCCGGTAGAGATCATTGCCGATGTCGTAGTGATGCTTGACGTTGGCACGCGACTGGCGCTGGCGGTTGATCGACCCGATCCGCGTCTTCACCCAGTCGGCGCGGCGGCCGAGCCATGTCTTGTCGTGGAGCCTCGCGCCGCGATCCCATGGTGTGTTCATGCGGATCAGGCCGATGAGCTCCATGATGTCGCCCTCGACCAGTTCCATCTCGCCGTCCATGAACGCTTCGGCCGCGCCGATGCGCGGGTCGAGGATGATGCGGCGCATCCCCTTGCCGCTGGTGAAGCGGATGGTGACGTCGGGGAAGCCTGGCGCGGGCTGGCCATATTCCTCGCGCGCACCGTCGGGCAGGACAACGGTGAGCCGCCCCTGATGGATGATGCGGGAGAGAAACGGACGCAGGATCGACATTTTACGGACCGAACCTCCGACGCGCGAAAAGGTTGCGATCAGATGCCCGCATACCATTCATAATCGATGCGATCTTCCCAATAGCCGCCCTTGCCCGCGCCGATCGCGTCGAGGTTCACGACCGCCTCGATCGCGTTCACATATTTGGCGTGCTTGTATCCGAGCTGGCGCTCGATCCGGAGGCGCAGCGGCGCGCCATTGGCGATCGGCAGCACCGCGTCGTTCAGCGCCCACGCCATGATGGTCTGCGGGTGCAGCGCATCGATCATGTCGCAGCTTTCGTAATAGAGATCGCCGCCGAGCCGGTCGGCGCAGCGGAAGACGATATAGCGCGCGCTGTCCTTAACCCCCGCGGCGGCGAGGATGCGGCTCAGCTGCGGCCCCGTCCACCCGCCGATCGCGCTCCACCCCTCGACGCAATCGTGGCGCGTGATCTGGGTGCGCTGCGGCATGGCGCGGATGTCGGCCATCGACAGCGACAGCGGCCGCGCGACAAGGCCCGTGACCCTGACGCGCCAGCCGGCAAAGCCACTCGCCGCGTGCGCGGCATAGTCGGCGCCCGCGGGCAGGCGCGTGCCGTTCGGCCGGAAATAGGGCGACAGGTCGGCGCGCGTAAATTCGCGCGCGAGCGCGCCGCGATCGATCAGCGCACGCTGGCTGGCGCGGTTCATCTCCTCGCCCATCGACAATATCTTGCGCACCGCGGGCGCGTCGTTGATCGCATCGCAGCCCGATAGCAGCGGCAGCGCGCCCGCCGCGGCGGCCAGCCCGCCGGCACGCGCGATCAGCTGGCGACGGGGAAGGACGACCCCGTTCATGCGTC
>CBJKNR010000427.1:0-3415 GCA_966417555.1 uncultured Sphingopyxis sp. | reverse complement strand
GAACGGACGAAGTCGACGGCGATCAGCTCGTCCAGCGCATCGAGCACCGCCGGCTCGGGCATGTCGGCCGCCACCGCGACGAGGTCCAGCTCGAACGGATCACCCGCCACCGATGCGGCGTCGAGCGCGCGATACGATCCGAACACGCCATGCTTCGGCGCGGCCAGATGCGTGTCGGTGAGCCGCGTTTCGTGCGCGCGGTCATAAGCTGCGAGGCCCGCGGCGGTCGAACGGTCCTGAATCGTGCCGAGCAGGCTTGCCCCGACGATCCCCGCGGCAAGCATTCCCGCGCCCGCCATGACGTTCACCGTCACTGCTCCGCCCCTCGGAAAACGTTCCGACGCGACCGCGAGGCTGGTGCCCCAGAAGAAGCTCTTGCCGATGCCATAGAGGGTCGCAGCCGCCAGCAACGCCGCGCCGCTCGATCCCGCCATCCAGAACAGGCCGATCGCTGCCAATGCCGACGCGATCGCGAGCGTGCCGAGCGGGGTCGCGACGCGCACGATCGAGCCCGCGAACAGCCGGATCACGAAGACGATCGCGGCGGTGTAGACGAGCACCCAGCCCGCTTCGATCCCCCAGCGCGCGAGCTCGGGCTCCATCAGCGAAACGATCCAGCTGTCGGTGCTGAGTTCGGTAATCGCGAGCGGGATCATCACGAGCACGAGGACGATATAGAGCGGATTTCCGGCCGAACGGGCGTAAAAGGCATAGAGCGCGGTCAGCGCCGCAATCGCGAAGACGACGATTGTGCCGGGCAGGTCGGCGACGCGCCCGATCTCGACACACATCAGCGACAGGATCACAAAGGCGCTGACGAAACCCGCTTCCCTCAGCATCCCGCGATAGGAGACGCCGGCCGCGACGCGCTCGCTGACGGGGAAGCGCTGTCCCCAGAGCGCGAGCGCGTAGATCAGCACGGGAACCGCCATGATCGCGGTCTTCGCGCGCCAGTCGACATGCGCGCCGAAGGCGATGGCGATCATGCCGCCGAGCATCAGCCCTAGCGGCCAGGCGGCGTGGAGCCGGTTGAGCCAGCGCGGCTTGTCCTCGTGATAGAGCGTTGCGACGAGCGGGTTGGCGGCCGCCTCCACCGCACCGTTCCCGAGCGCCATGATGAAGGTGCCGGCATAAAGCGACCAATAGCCGCCCGCGGTCACCAATATGGCAAGCCCCACGATATGACACGCCGCAGCGAAGCCGAAGGCGCGCCGAAATCCGATCCGGTCGATGACGAGGCTGAGCAGCACGATGGTGATCGCGAAGGGCCAGAGGCCGACGCCAAGCAATTCGCCTTTCTGCGTTTCCGACAACCCGAAGGCGACGCCCCATTCGTCGACGACCATCGCGCGCAGAACGAAGCAGAAGGATGTCGCCGTGATGGCGGCGAAGGATATGCCGAACAGCCGCCGTCGCGAATCAAAACCCCTGTCCACCGAACCTCTCCCCATTCTATGTAATGGATTACATTATGCACTGCGGCGTTGAATCACAAGGCCAATAATACTAAGCTTCCCAACGCTTTTCACGATGAGAGAACGTTTTCCGGATGACGACAATTGCAGATGTGGCCCGCGCGGCGGGGGTTTCGACCGCGACGGTTTCGCGTGCGCTGAGCAACCCGGAAGCGGTCAGCGAACCGCGGCGCAGCCAGGTGCTGCAGGCGGCGAAGGCGCTCGGCTATACACCCAACTATGCCGCGCAAAGCTTGCGCACGACGCGGTCGCAGCGGATCATCCTGACCGTTCCCGACATTTCCAACCCCTTCTTCTCGGCAGTGATCCGCGGCGCCGAGGAGGCCGCGCTCGCCGCGCGCTACTCGCTGCTGATCGGCGACACGCACCATGACAGCGAGCGCGAGGAATATTATGCCGCGATGCTGACGCGTCGTGAGGCCGACGGCATGATCTTCCTCGGCCATCGGCTTGCGCCGACGATGGTCGCACTGGTCGCCAAGCAGGGCGAGAACGCACCGATCGTCAACGGCTGCGAGTTCGAACCCGGGCTCAACGTCTCGAGCGTCCACATCGCCAACGCGGTCGCGGCGGCCGAGGCGATGCAGCATCTCTACGACCTCGGCCACCGGCGGATCGGCGTGATCACCGGCCCGCTGCTGAGCCCGATCAGCCGCGACCGGCTGAGCGGCGTGCAGGGCGCCGCCGCGGGACAGCGCCTGTGGGATGAAGTGCTGGTGCGCACCGGCGATTTTTCGGTCGATTCGGGCGAAGCGCTGACCCACGAACTGATGGCTGAGGCCGCTCCGCCCACCGCGCTCTTCTGCTTCAGCGACGAAATGGCGATCGGCGCCATCGCGGCGCTTCGCGAACGCGGGCTCGACTGCCCGCGCGACGTGTCGGTCGTCGGCTTCGATGACATTCGCTACGCGCGTGCCTTTCAGCCCGCGCTCACGACGATCAGCCAGCCCAAGGAAGCGATTGGCCGCAAGGCGGTCGAGATGCTGCTCGCGATCCTTTCCAAAAAGGCCGACGGTCTCGCCTCGATCACTCTGCCCCACGAACTCGTGGTGCGCGCAAGCACCGCGCCGCCGCCTGCCCGCTGAGGGCGCGGCCAGCCCCTTCAGAGCTGGCCGGCCTTCAGCCGCTCGACGGCATGATTGGCCGCGCGCGCGGTCAGCGCCATATAGGTCAGCGACGGATTCTGCGCGGCGGTCGATGTCATGCACGCGCCGTCGGTGACGAACAGGTTGGAAACCTCGTGCGACTGGTTGAAGCCGTTCAGATAGGAGGTTTTCGGATCGCGCCCCATGCGCGCCGTACCCATCTCGTGGATCGCGAGGCCCCCGGGCGGTAGCGCCGTCCGGATCGCGCTTACGCCCACGGCGCCCGCCGCAGTGAGCATCGCCACCGCCTCTTTCGATATGTCCTCGGCCATCAATTTCTCGTTCGCGCCCCATTCGAACCGCGTGTTGAGGATCGGGATGCCCCATTTGTCCTTCTTCTGCGGATCGAGGCTCAGCCGGTTGTCATAATAGGGCAGGCATTCGCCGAAGCCGGCAATGTAGATGAACCACGGCCCCGGTTCGCGCAGCGACTTTTTCAGCGGCGCGCCGAAGCCCGGCGTCATCGCCCCGCGCGTCCAGTTGGAGCGCGCGGCCGCTCCCTGCAGGCCATAGCCGCGCAGGAAAGGCGCATCCTTCTTTCCGACATTGCGGAAGCGCGGCATGTAGAGGCCGGCGGGGCGGTTGCCGATCGGCTGGCTGTCGAGCATCCCGGGCACGATGCCGAAGGCGCCCCCGGCCATCACATGGTCCATCAGATAATGGCCGAGCACCCCGCTGCTGTTGCCGATGCCGTCGGGATATTGCTCGCTCTTCGAGTCGAGCAGGATCTGGGTGGAGCCAAGCGTCGAGGCATTGAGGAAGACGATCCGCCCGCGATAGGTCGCGCGCGTTCCC
>CBJKNR010000426.1:0-3430 GCA_966417555.1 uncultured Sphingopyxis sp. | reverse complement strand
AAGTAGGGGTTTGGGTTTTCAGATCCTCCTTGTCGCGCAGGGATGGGGGGGGGGACCACGCGCGAGGCGGGTGGGGGAGGGGCCCGCAACGCTGGCGCTATGGCCCCTCCGTCAGCGGCTTCGCCACAGGGAGGAATTCGCTCAGGTTTCGGAAACCATCGGGCTGACCTTGCCGGCAAGCTGCTTGCGGCCCTTCGTGGTCGCTTCGGTATAGAGCGTCGGGCTGCCCAGCTGGCCGGGAGTTGCCCCCGCAAAGCGTTTGATCTCGCGGATCAGGTGCGACTGGTCGTAAAAGGCGTCGCCCAATTGCGCGGCATCGAGCCCTTCGCCGCGGGCGAGCGCCGACGCGGCGCGCACTGCGCGATATTTGCGCGCGAGCATCCGCGGCGACATGCCGTAATAATGTTTGGTCATCCGCTCGACCGAGCGGATCGACATGCCGGTCGCGTCGACGAGTTCGGGTACCTGCGGCGACGGCGATTCGGTCAGCCATCCGTCGACGGTGCGGATGAACCACATCGGCGCGGGCTCGTTCCGCGTCAGCACCTCGCGCGCGAAATTATTGCCGATGACCAGCTTTTCCTCGACGCTGGCGGCCTGTTCGAGCGCCGCCGCGACTTCGTCGATCCACGGGCCGAACAGGTCGGCGGCGTCCATCGCGCGGTCGGTCAGCTTGTCGGCGTCGTCGCCCATCAGCGCCGCCCAGCCCGCGGGCAGCATGCCGAACCCGAACATCTGCGTCGGGCAATTGCTGATCGCGCGCACGCGCCCGCTCGTCGGGCCGACGATATTGGCCTTGCACACGGGGGCGCGATAATCGTCGGCAAAGACATATTCGCCATCGGCCACGGTCACGAAACGGAATTGCGGGCGGTCGGCGCGCTCATATTCGTCGAAACGCGGCATGTTGACGCGTGCGAAATAAAAGCTCGACACCATCTCCGCCAGATCGGGATCGGGCGGAAAATAGTGCAGCTCGAACGGCGCACTGCCGTCCACGCCTGCCGGCGAGGAAGAAGTTTGCGACATGGACCCAGACCCCGACAGCCTTTTGGCGGCTGCCTTCTTATGCGACCAGTCATTTGCCTTTCGGCAGCGCGCGTCAAGCGGTAATCGTCAACTTGCTTCACCCTTTTGCGTGGCGATCCACGCATCGACGCGGCGTTCGAGCACATCGAGCGGCACCGGCCCCGATTCGAGCACGACGTCGTGGAAGGTGCGGAAATCGAAGCGATCGCCAAGCGCCGCCTGCGCACGGCCGCGCAGTTCCATGATCTTGAGCTTGCCGATCAGATAGGCGGTCGCCTGCACCGGATAGACGATATAGCGCTCGATCGCCTTTTCGATGTCGCCGTCGGGGTTGGGCGTATTGTCCCTGAGATACTGGATCGCCTGCTCGCGGCTCCATCTTTTGTCGTGGATGCCGGTGTCGACGACGAGCCGGCACGCGCGCCACAGCTCCATGCCGAGCCGGCCGAAGTCGCTGTAGGGATCGGTGTAGAAGCCCATGTCCTTGGCGAGTTCCTCGGTATAGAGGCCCCAGCCCTCGGTATAGGCGGTGAAGCCGCCGAAGCGGCGGAAGGGCGGCAGGCCCGTCAGCTCGGTCTGCACCGCGCGCTGAAGGTGATGCCCCGGAACCCCCTCATGATAGGCGAGCGCCTCGAGTTCGGTCTTGGACATGTCCTTGAGGTCATAGAGGTTCACATAATAGGTGCCAGGCCGCGACCCGTCGGGCGAGGGTGACTGGTAGAAGGCCTTGCCCGCCGATTTCTCGCGGAACGCCTCGACTGCCTTCACCTGCAGATGCGCCTTGGGCAGCGTGTTGAAGAAGGCGGGCAGGCGTGCCTCCATCGCCTTCACCCTGGCATCGACGTCGGCGAGATAGGCTTCGCGCGTCGTGTAGAAATATTGCGGGCTGGTGCGCAGATGGGCGAAGAATTGCTGCAGCGTGCCCTTGAAGCCGACCTTCGCCATGATCGCCTTCATCTCGCCGTGGATGCGCGCAACTTCGGCGAGGCCGAGGTCGTGAATCTGCGTCGCGGTCATGTCGGTGGTGGTATAGTTCGCCAGCAGCGCCTCGTAATAGGCCTTGCCGTCGGGCAGGCGCCACACGCCGTCCTGCGTCGGCGCGCTCGCCCGCTGGCGCTTCATTTCGGCGAGCAGGCGGCCATAGGCGGGGCCCGCGCTCTCGCTCCACGCGGCCTTGGCCGACGCGATCAGCCGCGCCTTTTCGGCGGCGTCGATGTCGAGCTTGCCGACTTTGGCGGTGATGTCCTCGATCACCGCATTGTCGGGTTTTTGCAGGTTGCCGATGTCGGAAATCAGATAGGCATAGACCCATTGCGGCGGCTGGATGCCCTTCTGGGCGCGCTCGGCCGACTGCGCCGAGAGCGCGTCGAGAACGGGACCGAGGCCGCGTATACGCTCGACATAGGCCTCGGCCTCGGCGACGTTCGCGACGCGGTGGATATTGATGAGGAAGGCGGGCAGCTGGCTTTGCGCACCGTTCATCTGGTCGAAGACATAGCCGTGGTTGCGGTAAGGAAAGAGCCTTGCGGCGCGCGCTACCTGCGCGTTGAACAGCTCGAACGACAGCGCGTCGTCGGCCGACATCGTCCTGGGATCGAAGCTGCTGCGCATCGCCTCAGCGGTCGCCTGCTGCAGCTTCTGGTTCGCGACCGCGGCCTCGTCGCTGACATCGTTCCATTTGCCGTAATCGGCGTCGCGAATCCCGCGATAGGCCTTGCCCTGCGGGCTGAGCGACAGCTGCGCGGCATCATAATTTTCGAAGAATTGCGCGAGGTTCGCCCCGGCGGGGGTAGCCTCTGGTGCGGGCGCCGGAGCGGCGGTGGCGGGTGCATCCTGCACGGCGGCCGGCGCGCAGCCCGCGACGGCGAGCAGGGCAAGGCCGGTGGACAGGCGAGCGAGGATGCGAAGGTGCGACACGAATTTCTCCCGGTTTTTCCGATGACTTTGCAGACCGGCCGGGGCTTGCCATAGGCCTCCGCTCGGCGCAATGGCGGGCCATGTCGCTCTTCGCCTCGCTCACCGATACCGCCTATGCGCTCGTTCGCCCGATCGTCCACGCCACCGACGGCGAGGCCGCGCATAATCTGACCCTCGGCGCGCTTCAGCCGCTGCCGCGCGCGCGCCATGCGCTGACCAGCCCGATGCTCGCGACCGAGCTCGCGGGCCTCAAATTCCCGAACCCCGTCGGCCTCGCCCCCGGTTTCGACAAGGATGCGCGCGTCGCGCATGCCATGCCGCATTTCGGTTTCGGCTTTGTCGAGGTTGGCACGCTGACCCCGCTGCCGCAGGAGGGCAATCCGCGCCCGCGCCTGTTCCGGCTGGTCGAGGACAAGGCAGTGATCAACCGCATGGGGTTCAATAATGGCGGGCAGGAAAAGGCGGCAGCGCGCATCGCTTGCCT
>CBJKNR010000425.1:0-3431 GCA_966417555.1 uncultured Sphingopyxis sp. | reverse complement strand
CGAGTACCGTTTCAAGATGTGGGACTGGGTCGGCGGCCGCTATTCGCTCTGGTCGTCGATCGGCTTTCCCGCTGCGCTCGCGCTCGGCTGGGATGCCTTCGCCGACTTGCTCGAAGGTGCAGCCGAGATGGACCGCCATTTCCGCCTCGCCGACGGGGCCGACAATATCTGCCTGCTCGCGGCTTTCGCCGACCAGATTTATTCCAACCGGCTCGGCTGCCAGACGCGCGCGGTCTTCGCCTATGACGAGCGGCTGCGCCTGCTGCCCTCCTATCTGCAACAGCTCGAAATGGAATCGAACGGCAAGTCGGTAACATTCACTGGCGAGCCGCTGACGCAGCAGACCGCGCCGATCACCTGGGGCGGCGTCGGCACCGACGCGCAGCATGCGGTGTTCCAGCTGCTCCATCAGGGTACCCACCTGACCCCGGTCGAATTCGTCGTCGCGCGCGAACCCGACCATTTGCTCGACGACGCGCATCACGAAACGCTCGTCGCCAACTGCATCGCGCAGGGCGCCGCGCTGATGGCAGGGCGTGCGAGCGAGGACGGCGCACGCAACTATCCGGGCAACCGCCCCTCGACGACGATCCTGCTCGATCAGGTCACCCCGCGCAGCCTTGGCGCGCTGATCGCCTTTTACGAGCATCGCGTCTTCGCCAACGCCGTGCTGCTCGGCATCAATCCCTTCGACCAGTTCGGCGTCGAGCTGGGCAAGGAGATGGCGAAGGGCCTCGCCGAAGGCACGGTCGAGTTCGACGCCGCGACGCAGGCGCTGATGCAGGCGGCGCTCGGCGATTGAGTGCGCGCCGCCGTCACTGAGCGCAAATTTCGATTGGCAAGCCGCGCCCGTGTAACCACATAGGCGCCGGGCGCGAATGCCTGCCTGTCCAATCCAGGGGTAATCCATGAGCGATTTCGACTATGATCTCTTCGTCATCGGCGCCGGTTCGGGCGGCGTCCGCGCCTCGCGCATCGCCGCCTCGCACGGCGCGCGCGTCGCGGTGGCGGAGGAGTATCGGGTCGGCGGTACCTGCGTGATCCGCGGCTGCGTACCCAAGAAGTTGCTCGTTTATGGCGCCCATTTCGCAGAGGATCTGAAGGACGCGCGCAAATTCGGCTGGGACGTGCCCGACTGCAAATTCGACTGGAATCGCCTCCGCGACAACGTCCTCGCCGAGGTCGACCGGCTTGAGGGCCTCTATGGCCAGACGCTCGATAACCACAAGGTCACGGTGTTCAAGACGCGCGCGACCGTTATCGGTCCGCAGAAGGTGCGCCTCGCCGACGGGACCGAATTCACTGCCGAGCGTATCCTGATCGCGACCGGCGGCTGGCCGCACGTGCCCGAATTTCCGGGCAGCGAGCATGCGATCACTTCGAACGAGGTCTTCCATCTGGAGACGCTCCCGAAGCGGGTCGTGATCGCTGGTGGCGGCTATATCGCCAATGAATTTGCCGGCATCTTCAACGAATTCGGCAGCAAGGTCACGATCGTCAACCGCGGCGACACGATCCTGCGCGGCTATGACGAGCAGATTCGCGACCGGCTGCTCCAGATTTCGATGACCAAGGGCATCGATTTCAAGTTCAATGCGCCCTTCCAATCGATCGGGAAGAATGACGACGGATCGCTGACCGTGCATCTCGAAGGCTGCGACCCGATCCAGGCGGACGCGGTGCTCGTCGCCGCGGGCCGCGTGCCGAACAGCCGCGGGATCGGGCTCGAAGAGGTGGGGGTCGAACTCGACAAGGACGGCGCGATCAAGGTCGACGAACGCAACCAGTCGTCGGTGCCGAGCATCTTTGCGGTGGGCGACGTCACCAACCGCATCCAGCTCACGCCCGTGGCGATCCGCGAGGGGCAGGCGTTCTCCGATACCTTCTATGGGGGCAAGCCGACCCTCGTCGATTACCAGAATGTCCCGAGCGCGGTGTTCAGCCATCCGCCGATCGGTGCGGTCGGCATGACCGAGGCCGAGGCGCGCAACAAGCTGGGGTCGATCCGTGTCTACACCAGCGATTTCCGTGCGATGAAGAATGTCCTCGCGGGCCGCAACGAACGCGCGCTCTACAAGATGGTCGTCAACGCCGCGACCGATCAGGTCGTGGGGCTGCACATGATCGGCCCCGACGCGCCCGAGATTTTGCAGGCCGCGGCGATCGCGGTGAAGGCGGGGCTGACCAAGGCCGATTTCGACGGCACCGTCGCGCTGCACCCGAGCATGGCCGAGGAGCTCGTGTTGCTGAAATAGGGTTTCGGGCTGCAACGCAAATACATTATCTTCGCGGCCTTAGCAGGCGGAGGAGGGGCGCGTGGCGGGAACGGCATTGGTCACCGGAGGCAGCGGCTATATCGCAGGCTTCCTGATCCGGCAGCTGATCGAGAACGGCTGGACAGTGCATACGACCGTCCGCAGCCTGAAACGCGAAGGCGAGGTTCGCGGCTGGCTGAACACCGACAACGCCAGGCTGCGCTTCTTCGCCGCTGATCTCGAAAATGACGCCGGCTGGGCCGAGGCGATGGCGGGCTGCAGCCATGTCGCGCACGTCGCGTCGCCCTTTCCGCTCGACGTGCCAAAGCACGCCGACGACCTGGTGATTCCCGCGCGCGAAGGCGTGCTTCGTGCCTTGCGTTTCGCCAAGGGGACAGGGGTGAAACGCTTCATCCTCACCTCGTCAATGGCCGCGATCGCCTATGGGCATGGCAAGGGGCGTAACCTCTATAGCGAAGCCGACTGGACCAATCTCGACAACCCCGGGGTGATGCCCTATCCGGGCTCGAAGACCGTCGCCGAACGCGCCGCGCGCGACTGGGCGAAGGCGGAGGGCGGCGAGATGGAATTCGCCTCGGTCAATCCCGCCGCGGTGTTCGGGCCGCTGCTCTCGGACGACCTTTCGACCTCGATCGAACTGGTGAAGCAATTGCTTGAGGGCAAGGTCCCGATGTGCCCCGACGTCGGTTTCGGCGTCATCGACGTGCGCGACGTCGCCGACATGCATTATCGCGCGCTCACCGCCGAGGTGATCGAGGACGAGCGCTTCGTCTGCTCGGGGCCGTTCCTGAAGTTCATCGACGTCGCGAATATTCTGAAGTCCAATCTCGGCGACCAGGCGCGCAAGGTGCCGACGCGGCGGATGCCCGACTGGCTGCTCAAACTGATGGCGCTCGTCCGGTCCGAGCTCAAGCAGGTTGTCGCCGAACTCGGCAACGTCCGCGGCGGCGACAGCCGTCATGCGATGGAGCGCCTCGGCTGGACGATGCGCCCACCCGAAGAAGCGATTCTCGCGGCGGCGCGCGATTTGATCGGGCGAGGGATTGTGAAGGTTTGAAGCAGTGAACCCCGGGGGAAAGAAAGGACAACCTTTTTTTTCTTTTGGGGCCCGCCTTTTTCCTGGTTTCCCTCCACGGCCCTTCGCCCCCCCCCCCC
>CBJKNR010000424.1:0-3436 GCA_966417555.1 uncultured Sphingopyxis sp. | reverse complement strand
CTTTCCTGAAGCACGGTTTCGACATCGCGCACGGTCACCACGGTGTCGCGCGACAATATGGCGAGCCGCTGCACGACATTGCCGAGTTCGCGGACATTGCCCGGCCAGTCGTAACGCTCGAGCCATTGCATCGCCTCGGGCGCGAACCGGCGGTCGGGGAGCCCCGAACTGCGCCCGGCCTCAACGAAATGGCCGACAAGCGCGGCAATGTCGCTGCGCCGGTCGCGCAGCGGCGGCAGCGTCACCGGAATGACGTTGAGCCGGTAGAAAAGATCCTCGCGGAACCGGCCGTCGGCGACGAGCGTGCGCATGTCGCGGTGCGTCGCCGCGATCACGCGCACGTCAGCGCGCAGTGCCTGATTGCCACCGACGGTCGAATATTCGTTGCTCTGGAGCACCCGGAGCAGACGCGTTTGCGCCTCGAGCGGCATATCGCCGATCTCGTCGAGGAAGAGCGTGCCGCCCGCTGCCTGTTCGAACCGCCCTGCATTGCGGCTGTGAGCCCCCGTAAAGGCGCCCTTTTCGTGGCCGAAAAGCTCTGCCTCGATAAGCTCGCGCGGGATCGCCGCCATGTTGATCGCAACGAAGGGCCCGTTCCGGCGCAGCCCGGTCGCGTGGATCGCGCGCGCGACAACCTCCTTGCCCGTCCCCGATTCGCCAAGGATCAGGACCGCAAGGTCGTTCGACGCGAGGCGCGCGATCGTCCGGTAAACGGCCTGCATCGCCGGCGCGCGGCCGACAAGGCCGTGGCTGTCGGCCGGTGCGGCATCGCGGGCGGCGGGTTCGGCGCGACGTTCGAGCGCGGCGCGGACGCTGGCCGTCAATTCGTCGAGATCAAACGGTTTGGGCAGATAGTCGTAGCTGCCTACCCCTGTTGCGCGCACGGCCGTGTCGAGCGTATTCTGGGCCGATAGCACGATCACGGGCGTCGACGGTTCGATGGCGCCGCCCGCCAGCGAGTCTATGCCGTCGCCGTCGGGCAGAACGACGTCGGTGATGACAAGGTCGGGGCGATGGGCGGCCAGCCATGCATTGCGCTCTGCAACGCTCCCCACCGACGCGAAATGGCCGCATTCGCCGAGCAATGTCTCGCGGATGATCATCGCGATCGCCGGATCGTCCTCGACCAGCAATATCGTTTTGCCCCTGGTCACGCCGGCCGCCCCTTTTGCGCGACGGGCAAATGCACGCGAAACCGCGTCCAGTCGCCGTCGCGCATATGCTGGACCGTGCCGCCCATGTCGCGCGCGAGCTTGGCGACGAGCGCAAGGCCAAGGCCCCGACCCTCGCGCTTGGTCGTGACAAACGGGTCGAACAGGTCGCCGCGAATGTCGGCGGGTACGCCGGGGCCATTGTCGCTGACGCTGACCTCGATCGGAAGCGCGATGCGCCCGCGCCCGTCGCCGTTGTCGATCGACAGGCCATGCCGATAGGCCGTCGTCAGCCGCACAACGCCATCGTCGCGCCCGCCGAGCGCCTCACAGCCGTTGGTGAGGAGGTTGAGCAATATCTGTACCATGGCGTCATGGTTTCCGTGCACCAGCGGCAGCGAGGGATCGAAATCCTCGGCGAAGCGAACGCCCGGGAACTGCCGCGCGCGCGCGGTTTCCAGCGCCTGATGGATCGGCTGATAGAGGTTGATCGGGCCGCAGGCGATCGGCTGTCCGCGCGAGAAATGCTCCATCTGGTCGATCAGCGTCGCGATGCGATCGACCTCGGCACAGATCAGCGTCGTAAAGCGTTCGCCGCTGGCATCGGTCTTGCGCCCCAGAAGCTGGGCAGCCCCCTTGATGCCAGCGAGCGGGTTCTTGATCTCGTGCGCGAGCATCGACGCCGCGGCCCCCGCGGCGCGCCCCGACCGGCCGATCGCGCCGCCCATCAGCTCGGGATCGCTTTGCGACGGCACGAGCGCGAGAATGCGGTGGCCGCTGTTACCATAGGGGACCATCTGCATGTCGACGAAGGCGGATTTGCGCCCGCCGACCGAGATTTCGGCGCGATGCGCGAACAGCGCCGACGTCGCGGCGTCGTTCATCCGCTGGCGATAGCCGCGATCCATCTGGATGACGTCATAGATGACGCGCCCGACCATCGCCGAACGGCTGACGTTGCAGAGCTGCTCGGCCGCGGCATTGACGAACAGCACCACTCCGCCGCTGTCGATCAGCAGCGTCGGGACGGGGTGCGACTGGATCAGCTCGTCATGGTCGAAGCTCGGGATGCTCGACGTGAGCGTGGTCACGCAGCCGCCCTGGTCAGATGCGGGCCGTAAAAGGCTTCGAGCGCGTCGAGGACGCCCCTGCTGTCGGGAATCTGGTTGACCTTGTTGCGGAACTCGGCCGAGCCATGGAGCCCCTTGACGTACCAGCCAAGATGCTTGCGCGCCATATTGACGCCGGTCATCTCGCCATAATGGTCGATCATCGCGCGATAATGCGATGTGATGACGTCATATTGTTCGTCGAGTCCGGGATCGGGCCGTTCGGCCTCGCCGCGCAGCGCCGCCATCACCTGACCGAGCAGCCAGGGCCGGCCATAGGCGCCGCGACCGATCATGACGCCATCGGCGCCGCTCTGCGCGAGCGCGGTACGCGCATCGTCGGCCGAACAGATGTCGCCGTTGACGATGACGGGGATCGAGATGGCGTCCTTCACCTTGCGCACGAAAGCCCAATCGGCCTCGCCACGATACATCTGGTTGCGCGTGCGGCCATGGACGGTCACGAGCTTTGCGCCGAGGTCCTCGGCGATATGCGCGAGCTCGGGCGCGTTGAGGCTGTCGTGGCACCAGCCCATGCGCATCTTGACCGTGACGGGTACGCTTACCGCCTTGACGCAGGATTCGATCAGCGCTGCGGCAAGTTTCAGGTCACGCATCAGCGCCGATCCGGCGTCGCCGTTCGTCACCTTGCGCACCGGACAGCCCATGTTGATGTCGATGATCGATGCGCCGCGATCCTCGTTGAGCCTTGCCGCCTCGCCCATTTCATAGGGCGTGCAGCCGACGAGCTGCATCGATACCGGCTCTTCGACCGGATCCCATGCCGCTTTCTGGATCGACTGGCGTGTCTCGCGGATCGCGGCCTGGCTCGCGATCATCTCGGTGACGTTGAGCCCCGAGCCATAATAGCGCACGAGCTTGCGGAACGGCAGGTCGGTGACGCCCGTCATCGGCGCGAGGATCACGGGATCCGCGATGGTGATGTTGCCGATCTGGATGGGCCGGAGCGGCGCCATGGGCGGGGAGCTTTCGTCAAATTGCCTAAAATTTAAGCAGCGCCCCTACACGCTAAGCGGCTTTCCCGCAAGCCGCGGCTGCGCTAACGGCGCGCACGATGAACGAGTCCGCCCTTCCCGTTCCGCCGCGCGTGGCGGTCATCCTGCTTGCCGGAGGGCGAGGTGCGCGCGCCGGCTTTGCCCGGCCGAAGCAGCTCGC
>CBJKNR010000423.1:0-3436 GCA_966417555.1 uncultured Sphingopyxis sp. | reverse complement strand
ACCCCCTCGAACGCGTCCGGCTTGCCCGTCTGCACGAGAGTTCCGCGGCGCTTGTTGAGGCGGGTGATGTCGAAGCCTATGCCGCCTTCAATCTCGCCTTTCATGAAGCGATCTACAGCGCGACGCACAATTCCTACATCGCCGAGCAGGCGCTGGCGCTGCGCAATCGCATGGCCGGTTTCCGGCGCGCGCAAATGTTCGAGCCCGAGCGTTTTCGGCGGTCGTTCGAAGAGCATCGCGACATCGTCGACGCGGTGATGCGCGGCGATGGCGAGGAAGCCGCGCGGCGTATGCGCGCGCACCTGATAAAGGCGGCGGGCGCGCTCGAGCGCCATGTCGCATCGCTCAAGGCCGATACCAGGAACGAGGGGGCGAAATCCTCGTCACCGGCAGGCGCAAAGGATTAAGCGCCACCCGCCGGCCGCACGCGAAGGGCGGGAGCGGCTTGGCCATTTCGGAGGCCCGTCAGAGCGGCGATCGCTCGTGAGGGACTGGGCTGGCGCGTTGGAGCATGCCGAACAGATCGCGCGGTTCGTCGGGATCGGCCAGAAGGTCGAGTTCGTGGAAAAAATCGGTGCCTTGCAGCTTTGCATGGACGAAGCGGAGGGCCGAGAAATCCTCGATTGCGAAGCCGACGCTATCGAACAGGGTAATCTGCCGCGCGTCGGTTCGGCCCGCGGCATCGCCGCGAGCCACCCGGAAAAATTCGGTGACGGGGTAATCCTTCGGCATCTGCTGGATCTCGCCTTCGATGCGCGTCTGCGGCTCGAATTCGACGAAGGTCGCGGCGCGCGACAATATGTCCTTGTGCAGTTCGGTCTTGCCGGGGCAGTCGCCGCCGATCGCATTGATATGGATACCTTGGCCAACCATGTTATCGGTCAAGATCGTCGCATATGCCTTGTCCGCGGTGCAGGTCGTCACGATTTGCGCGCCTTCGATCGCCTCCTCCGCGCTCGTGCAGGAAATGACGCGAAGGCCTTTATCCGCAAGATTGCGCGCAGCTTTCCGCGTTGCCTGAGGGTCGATGTCATAGAGCCTTATCTCTGTAATCCCGATCACCGCCTTCATCGCCAGTGCCTGGAACTCGGCCTGCGCTCCGTTCCCGATCATCGCCATGACCTGAGACCCGAACGGCGCGAGGTAGCGGGCGACCATCGCCGATGTGGCCGCCGTTCGAAGCGCCGTCAGCAATGTCATCTCCGAAAGCATGACCGGATAGCCCGTATCGACCCGGGCGAGGAGGCCGAGCGCGGCGACCGTTTGATACCCTTTGGCGGTGTTGCTCGGGTGACCGTTTACATATTTGAAGCTGTAGGTTTGCCCGTCCGAGGTCGGCATCAGCTCGATCACGCCCTCGCGCGAATGCGAGGCGAGGCGAGGCGCCTTTTCGAAGATCTCCCAGCGGCGGTAATCCTCTTCGAGCGCGCCGGCCAGACCCACTAGGAAGGCCTCGATCCCGTGATGATGCACCAGTCGCATCATATTCTCTACGCTGACGAAAGGGACATAGGCGAGCGGCGAGGCGGCGGGCGGCATTGAGGGTCTCCTTGCTGTTGCGAGCAAGGCTAGCCGCCTGTCCTGTCCGGTAAAATCGCAGTTTTGGCTAAAAATATGGCCAAAACTATGATCATTGTGCAAGGGCATTGTGCAAATCGCTAATTGGGAGCGGGAATGCCATGCAGGGCGTGAAATTCATTCCGGACGAGCTTGACCGGCGCATCATCGCGCATCTGCGCGCAGATGGCCGTGCACCGCTCGCCAAGCTTGCCGACGCGCTCGGCGTTGCCCGCGGCACGGTTCAAAATCGTCTCGATCGCCTGCTCGAGACGGGGACCTTGTTGGGTTTCACGGTTCGCGTGCGCGAAGATTATGAAGATCGCTCGATCCGTGCCGTGATGTTGATCGAAGTGACGGGCAAATCGACGACGCAAGTCATTCAGCGGCTTCGGGGCATCGCCGAAATCGAGGCGCTGCATACGACCAACGGCAGCTGGGATCTCGTCGCCGATATTCATGTTTCGAGCCTCGCCGACTTCGACCGCATACTGCGCGAAGTTCGAACGATCGACGGCGTTGAAAACAGCGAGACGAGCTTGCTGTTGAGCAGCGTCTAGCGGCTGCGGCTTCGCCGCTGCGGGGTCTTGGTCAATCCGCTTTCGCAGGCAGCCGTGTTAGGTTGAATCGCTGCATCCATTGGACCGTCTCTGCGTGGGGCAGGCTTTCGAGGATCGTGGACAGCACCTCGGGCTGCTCGTCCTGTCCAAGCTTAAACCTGGCCGAGACGCTGGTCACCCGCGCCCGGAATCCGACGATTTGCTCCAGCATCTTGTGATAGCGCCGGCCGAGCTCGTCTTTGGTCCAGGGCTCGGCGCGTCCGGCTTCCATGGCACCGATCAGAATGTCGAGCGATGCTGCGGTGAAGCTTTCGCCGAACGCGATCTCCGCTCCGATCCGCGCCTGCGCAAAGTTCCATGTCGGTGCCCAGTCGCGTTTCCCGGCATGCTCGGGGCTGACATAGGCATCGGGGCCCTTGAAAAGGATCGTGGCTTGCAGTCGGCGTTTCAGCAAGTCGTGGAGCGGATTGGAACGCATCATATGCCCGATCAGTTCGACGAGCATCCCATCCCCGTCATAGCGCCCCACCAGCGGCAGCAGGCTGGCTTCGATCCCATCCTCGCCCGCAGCGCAGAGCCAGGCGAGCGGGTAAGCCTCGATCAGGGCGCGCACATCGCCCGCCTCGAAACGCTCGAACATCGACATATATCCTCCGGAAGGGGCTCAGGCCAAAAAGACAAATATGAACCAGGCGACGAGGGGGCCGAGCAGCGCGATAAGGGCGCTGTAGCCCAGAAGCTGGCGGACCAGTCGTTCGCGCAGTGCCGCGTCCGCATTGGCAACGACGAGGGCGCCGTTCGTTGAAAACGGCGATGTGTCGACAATCGTCGTCGAGATCGCGATCGCGGCCACCGTGCCGATCGCGCTCACATCGTGATGGTCGAGGAACGGCACCGCGAGCGGCACGACGATACCCAGCAGCGCCGTCGACGATGCAAATGCCGACACGATGCCGCCAAGATAGCAGAGCAGGAGGACCGCGAGCAGCGGCGATCCGATCCCCGCTATGAGTTCACCCGCCGCGCTGACCGTACCGACGCGCTGGAGGAGTGCGACATAGGTTACAACGCCGGCGATCAAGAGGACGGTGGGCCAGGCCACGCGATCGATCGCGCCCTTTTGCGAGCAAGGCGCCGCGACGGCGAGCAGCGCGGCCGCGACCACGCTGGCGACCCCAATGTCGACTTTGAAGGCGATCGTCGCGAGCGCCATCGCGGCAAGCGTCAGCAGCGTCAGCAGTCGTTCGCGCGCCATCTCCGGCGACACTATCTCGGGCACATGAGGGGCTTCGGGAACGTCGCGAAGCAGGCGCAGGCCG
>CBJKNR010000422.1:0-3441 GCA_966417555.1 uncultured Sphingopyxis sp. | reverse complement strand
GGTTTTGCTTGAGCGCCTTGCGATGGCGCGCCAGCGCCGCGTCTTCCGCCCGTTCGCACTCGGCCAGCATGGCCTCATCGCCGGCCCCGCCGAACAGCCCGCGGATATGAATCCATACCCGGTGCGCCCGTCCAGTCACGCTGCCGCCCTCTTCGGCCTGTTCTGGGTCACTTTACTTATCGCTTTTCTCTACTATCGTTTCCGCTAAACATCTCACAAACAACGGAGAATCACACCATGAAGTCGCTACTTCTCGCGACGGCCCTGGCCTTCGCGCCGGTCGCCGCCAACGCCCAGACTACGCCGGCCGCACCGGCACCTGCGGCTCCGGCCGCCCAGGCGCCCCTGCCCGACGCCGACCCAGCTCTGTGGGTCGTGCGCGATGAGGACACGACGATCTATCTGTTCGGCACTGTCCATGTGCTGAAGCCCGGCCTCGGATGGTTCGACGAGGCTGTGAAGACCGCGTTCGACAAGTCCGACCAGCTGATGCTCGAGATCGTCCTGCCCGAGGACCAGGCCGAAATGGCGAAGGTCATGATGCCGCTGGCGATCGACCAGAGCGGCAAGTCACTGTCGTCGCGGCTCGACCCGGAACAACTCAGGGCGTACCAGGCCGCGATGGCGAGCGTCGGCTTGCCGGCCGCGCAGTTCGACATGTTCGAACCGTGGTTTCCCGCCATTACCCTGTCGGTTCTTCCGCTCACAAAGCTCGGCTATGACCCCGAACAGGGTGCGGAAAAGCTGCTGACTCGCTTCGCGAAGGATGCGGGCAAGCCCGTCATCGGGCTCGAGACGCTGAACGAACAGCTCGGCTTTTTCGACGGGCTCCCTGAAACGCAACAGGTCACTTTCCTCAACACGGTGGTCAAGGATCTCGACAAGCTGGGGCCCCAGCTCGACAAGATGGTCGCGCTGTGGGCCAAGGGCGATCCCGACGGGCTGGCGGTCGCCATGAACGAAAGCATGGCCGCGACGCCCGAGCTCGCCAGGACGCTGCTGTGGGACCGCAATGCGCGCTGGGCGGATAAGCTCAAGGCGCGGATGGATCAGCCCGGCACCGTCTTCGTCGCGGTCGGCGCAGGGCATCTGGCCGGCGAAAAGAGCGTGCAGGATTATCTGGAGGCGCAAGGATTGACCGTGAAGCGGGTCAGATATTGAGCCTCGGCGCACTCCGGTGCCGGCATGGACGTCGCCGCTTTGCGGCGGCCCTCTTGCCGCTACTGCTTGCGGCCTGTGGCACCGCCGGACCCGGACCGCAGGCGCGGCCGGCGATGTGGCTGGTCGAGGATGACGATACGCGCATCTATCTGCTCGGGACGATGCATGCGCTGCCGCCGGGCACCGACTGGGACGGAGGCAAGCTTGCGAGCGCAATCGAGGCGGCCGACGAGCTGGTCCTCGAACTGCCTCCCGCCGAACTGGCCGCGGCAGCCGACGTGTTTCGGGACCTCGCCCCGCGCAAGAGCCCGCTTGCTATCGAGGCCCGGCTGCAGGGCAAGGCGCTCCTCGGGTACCGGGCACTCGAAACGAGCGGCCGCGCCTTCGGCGCCGATGGGCTGGATGATTGGGCGGTGATGGTACTGATGGGGCAGCGCGTCGCGCAAAATGCCGGCCTGTCGCCCGCCGATGGCGTCGAAACAGGCCTGACGGAACGGTTCAAGGCCGCGGACAAGCCGGTCAGTGGGCTTGAGACCGCGCGCGAACAATTGATGCTGTTCGAGACGCTCGATACTGCGACGCAGCGTGCGCTACTGACCCGCGCCGCCGAAGAATCGGACACGGCAGTGAAGGATGTCGGTGCGTTGACCGCCGCATGGAGTCGCGGCGACGTTGCCGCGCTCGAAAGGGTGATCAACGAGGACGTCGACAGCGTTCCCGCGGCACGAAAGGCGATCATCACCGACCGTAACCGGCTTTGGAGCACATGGATAAAGCGACGCATGGCGCGCCCCGGAACCGCGCTGGTGGCCGTAGGCGCGGGCCATATGGTCGGCACCGACGGCATGCCGGCGATGCTCGAGGCCGAAGGACTGAAGGTCACCCGCGTGCAATAGGGCGGTTGCACTTGCAATTCCGCCGCTTCCCCGCTATGCGCCCGCGCTTCCGTCATGGTCATCCCTGGAGGCGTGGCGGAACTGTGTAACTGTTTCTCGGAGAAATATTATGAGCGATCAGCTGACGCTGACGGCCGAGACGCGCGAACGCGGAGGCAAGGGAGCCTCGCGTGAACTGCGTCGTGAAGGCCGTGTCCCCGCCGTTGTCTATGGCGGCAAGGAAGACCCCCTGATGATCCACGTCGAGGAAAAGCTGCTGATGAAGCAGCTGATGACGGGTCACTTCATGAACTCGGTCGTAATGATCGAAGTCGGCGGCAAGACCATCCGCACCCTGCCGAAGGACGTCGCTTTCCACCCGGTCAAGGATCGCCCGATCCACGCCGATTTCCTGCGCATCGCCAAGGACGCCAAGGTCCAGGTCGCGGTGCCGGTCGTATTCGCGAACGAGGAAGCCTCGCCGGGCCTGAAGCGCGGCGGCGTGCTGAACATCGTCCGTCACGAACTCGAACTCGTCTGCGACGCGGACAAGATTCCCGACGAGATCGCGATCGACGTGACCGGCTTCGATGTCGGCGATTCGATCCACATCAGCAACGTCACGCTGCCGAAGGGCGTCGAAAGCGCGATCACCGACCGCGACTTCACCATTGCCACCATCGTTGCCCCGTCGGCGCTCAAGTCGAGCGACGGCGACACGACGAAGGATGAAGGCGAAGCCGCCGCCGAAGGCGAAGAAGCCTAAGCATTCCGGACCGCCCCTCCCCCATGCGGGAGGGGCGTTTCCATCGGCCCCGGGAAAGGCAGGTTCATGCAACTCTGGGTCGGCCTCGGAAATCCCGGGCCCAAATATGCGATGCACCGTCACAATGTCGGCTTCATGGCCGCCGACGTCATCGCCGATCTCCATGACTTCCCTGCCCCCGCAAAGAAATTCCAGGGCTGGATCCAGGAAGGTCGCATCGGATCGCAGCGCATCCTGCTGCTCAAACCCGGCACCTTCATGAACGAAAGCGGCCGCAGCGTGCGCGCCGCGCTCGATTTCTACAAGCTGGCGCCGCAGGACGTCACCGCCTTTTACGACGAGCTCGACCTCGCGCCGATGAAGGTCAGGGTGAAGCAGGGCGGCGGGGCGGCGGGCCACAATGGCATTCGCTCGATGATCCAGCACATCGGCGAGGACTTCCGCCGCGTGCGCATCGGCATCGGGCATCCGGGGCACAAGGATCGCGTAACCGGCCATGTCCTCGGCAATTACAACAAGAGCGAAATGGAACCGCTGATCGACCTGCTCGGCGCAATCGCCGCGGAGGCGAAATGGCTCGCCGACGGCGACGATGTGCGATTTCAGAGCGATCTGGCGCTGCGCCTGAACGGCTGAGGC
>CBJKNR010000421.1:0-3446 GCA_966417555.1 uncultured Sphingopyxis sp. | reverse complement strand
ACGATTTGCGTGCCCTCGACTTTCAGAAAGCCTTCGGCATGCGCGATGGTGGGGGAAAGCAGTGCGGTCAGTGCCAGCGCGGCGAAGCGGAAGTTCATGACCTCATCCCGTCTTATGATTTATGGGAACGTTATCAACTTTCGGGCGAGGCGCAACTGATCTTCGTCATTGCGACCCCGGTGAGAGCCAGGGGAAGCAATCCGGAGCGGTCTGGTCGACGCTGGATTGCCGCATCCCCCCGGATCAAGTTGGTGGTTGTCCCGTTCGCATCCGTAATCTCGTCATTGCGAGCGAAGCGAAGCAATCCAGAGTAGGCTTCAACCGCTCTGGATTGCTTCGCTTCGCTCGCAATGACGGAGTGAGGGGCGTCTACGGATGTCCAGGGGATAATTGCCGATCAAGTCCGGGGTCCTCGCAATGACGAAGTTATCAAAGCTTCGGCAGCGTGACGCCCTTCTGCCCCATATATTTGCCCGCGCGATCGGCGTAGCTCGTCTCGCACGGCTCGTTGCCCTGCAGGAACAGGAACTGGCACGCGCCCTCATTGGCGTAGATCTTGGCGGGCAGGGGGGTCGTGTTCGAGAATTCGAGCGTCACATGGCCTTCCCAGCCGGGTTCGAGCGGGGTGACGTTCACGATGATGCCGCAGCGCGCGTAGGTCGACTTGCCGAGGCAGATGACGAGGATGTCGCGCGGGATGCGGAAATATTCGACCGTGCGGGCGAGCGCGAAGCTGTTCGGCGGAATGATGCACACGTCGGTTTCGCGGTCGACGAAGCTGTTCGAGGCGAAATCCTTGGGATCGACGACCGCGCTGTCGACATTGGTGAAAATCTTGAACTCGGGCGCGACGCGCGCGTCATAGCCGTAGGAGGAGAGGCCATAGCTGATGCAGCCGTCGCGGCGCTGCGCCTCCACGAACGGCTCGATCATGCCCTGCGTCCGGGCGGCTTCGCGAATCCATTTGTCGGAAAGAATGCTCATTGCGCTGTCTTGTCGGGGAGCCGCGCTTCGCGCAAGCGGTCAGTAATCCAGTGCCCTGTGAAGGCAGGGGCCCATCACCCGGACTATCCTGCTCACAGCCGCCGGTGATGGCCGCAGCGGTCGGAGATGGGCCCCTGCCTTCGCAGGGGCACGGCAGCCTAATCTATCAACCCCAGATCCTTCGGCCCGAAGGCCGCCGGCAGCAATTCGCTGAGCTTGTAGCTCTTCACGGCGCTGCCGTCGCCCGATGCGCAGTGGACGAGGATGTCGGTCCTCGACCGCTCGGCGGCCTCGTTGAGAATCTGGCGGCAGCGGCCGCACGGATTGACCGGATCGCTGCCGATGAGTGCGTCGCCGTCGGGGCGGCCCCCGACGATCGCGACCTCGGCGAGCTCGCCGATCCAGCCTTCGTTGGCGATCTTGGCGACCGCCGCGGTTTCGGCGCAAAGCGTCAGGCCATAGCTCGCATTCTCGACATTGGCGCCGGTCACCACATCGCCATTCTTCAGGAGCAGCGCGGCGCCGACGTGAAAACCCGAATAGGGCGCATAGGCGCGGCTGGCCGCATCGCGTGCCGCGTCGATCAGCGCGTCGCGGTCGTTCGAAGTTTCGGTCATCGCATCTCTCCTTGCGGGCGCAGCACGTTCCAGCCGACGGTGCCCTCGGCACCCGACAGGCGCACATAGTCGTTCGCCTGCCACATCGCCCAGGGATGCGCGCCATAATCGGGTTCGAAGAAATCGCGGCGCAGCCAGGTCGTGCGCGCGATCCCCTGCGTCACCCTGTAATCGCTCTCGAACGCCGGACCCGGCGCGATCAGGCTCTGCTTGCCCATATGCGCCTCGATCTGCGCGAGGAAGGTCGCGAGTTCGGACAAGAGCAGCGCGCGCGTCGGGCGGTCGGGGCAGCGGTCGTCATAGTCGAGCCAGACCACGGCGGGGAGCATGTCGGTCCGGCGCGGCACATGGCGAATGAAATTGGCGGCCTGGTCGGTCGCGAGCTGGCACAGGCTGTAGCGGTGGATCGCGCCGGCCTGCACGCCGACATCGCGCGCGCCGGCCATGTTGCGGGCGAATTTCGGGTCGATGCCGCCCGATCCGTCGGTCGCCGCGATATAGGCGAACTCGGCGCCCGCAGCCTTGATCGAGCCCCAATGGACATCGCCGTTGCCCGCGTCGATCGTCACCCCCTGCGTCGGAAAGAGGGCGCGGTCGGGCGTCCAGCGCGCCGCCCACCACAGCGCGAGGCCGGCGGCGAGCAGAAGCAGCACGATTGCGGCACCGATCCGGCGCAGCGTGCGCGCCATCGCGGCGCGCCATGCCGCGAGCGTCCCGGTCGTCTTTCCGCCCCTGATCGCCCCCGCCTTCATCGTCAGCCCTTGATGTGCAGCACGCAGATCAGCGTGAACAATCGCCGCGCGGTGTCGAAGTCGACCGCGATCTTGCCGTCGAGCCGGTCCATCAGCATTTCCGCTGCCTCGTTGTGCAGCGCGCGCCGCGCCATATCGACGGTTTCGATCTGCTGCGCGGTCGATGTCCTGATCGCCTGATAATAGCTGTCGCAGATCGCGAAATAGTCGCGGATGGGGCGGCGAAAGCGCCCGAGCCCCAGGATGATCGCCTCGAGCGGCGAGCCATCTTCGCGCGCGATTTCAAAGATCAGGCGGCCATCCTCGACACGCAACATCAACCGGTAGGGGCCCGCATAGCCGTCGGGGTGGCCGCGCTGCGGCACGAATTTATTGTCCTCGATCAGGTCGAAGATCGCGACGCGGCGCTCCTGCTCGACATCGGGATTGCGCCAGACGATCGATCCTTCGTCGAGCTCGACCGAAATGATCCGCTGTCTGGAGGGGGCTGCGTGGCTCATGCTGCCTGTGCTTCTACCCGGGCTGCGACGAAGGGCAAGGGGGCGACTTATTCACAGCAACCCACAGTTATGATAGCCTGTCCGGCATCGCCTGTTGCGCCGCCGGAGGCGGCATCGCATGAGGGTCGCCATGCCTGAGCTAGCCCTGATTCCGACCCCGGCCAATCCCGGGGACGAACGCCAATTACCCCGCAATATCGAGGCCGAGGCCGCGTTTCTCGGCGCGATCCTGATCGACAACCGAGTCGTCGAGGATCTGCCCGTCGCGCTCAGCCCCGACCATTTTTTCGAGCCGCTCCACGGCCGCATCTTCCAGCAGACGATGGCGCTGATCGAGCGCAACAGCATCGCGACGCCGGTAACGCTGAAGCCCTATTTCGAGGCCGACGAGGCGATGAAGGCGGTCGGCGGGGTCGGCTATCTGGCGCAGCTCACGGGCAGCGGTGCGGGCCTGATCGGCGCGCGCGACTTTGCGCGGCAGATTTTCGACCTCGCGCTGCTCCGCGAACTCGCCGGCGTCGGGCGCACGCTCGTCGACAATGCGCTCGACACGAGCGAGCGCGTCGACCCGCAGGCGCAGATCGAGGAGGCCG
>CBJKNR010000420.1:0-3449 GCA_966417555.1 uncultured Sphingopyxis sp. | reverse complement strand
ATCTGGCGTGTGCGGTGCTGCAGCGCCGGATTGGCGAAGCGCTCCAGCAAGGCAGAGCGATAGGCCGCGATGTCGAGGCCCGCGGGCGGATCGAGCGTTTCCTGCGCCTCGTCCCACAGCATCGCGATCAGGCGCCGCCCCGCGTCGCGCGCGATGAACTGGTGGACGAATTCATCGCCGGCGAGCCCGCCGAGATAGGCGATCGCCGAATGCGCGCCGTTGAGCAGGCGGAGCTTGGCATCCTCCCACGGCGCGACCCGATCGGCAAGTTGCGCGCCGAGACCGACGAAATCGGGATGCGCGCCGCTGAACCGGTCCTCGATCACCCATTGGGTGAAGGGCTCGGTCTTGACCATCGCGCGATCCTCGACGCCGAGCCGCCGCGCCATCGCGGCGATGTCCTCCGGCGTGGTCGCAGGAACGATACGGTCGACCATGGTCGAAGGAAAAGCGACCTCAGCGCCAATCCAGTCGGCCAGGTCCGGATCGTGCGCGCGCGCCATCGCGACCACCGCGTCGCGCAGCAGTGCACCGTTATGCGGCAGATTGTCGCACGACATGACGGTCAGCGGCTCCAGGCGCGCGGCGCGGCGCGCCATCAGCCCCGCGATGATCAGCCCCGGCGCAGTGCGCGGCGAAGCGAGCGAAGCCAGATCGTGCGCCACGTCCGGGTCGCCGACAAGCAGGCCGCCCGACGCACGGTCGAGCTTATAGCCTTTCTCGGTGATCGTCAGCGTCACGATATGCGTATCGGGCGACGCCAGAGCCCCGACCACGGCTTGCGGATTCTCGGGGGCAACCAGCACCTGCCGCACCGCGCCGACGACCTGCGCGCGCTCTTCATCGCCGCCCCGCACCAGCAGCGTATAGAGCCCGTCCTGCGGCGCGAGCTGGTCGCGCACGTCGCCCGAGCGCAGCGATACGCCCGTCACGCCCCAGCGCATGTCGCCGGCGGCGAGTGCCGCCTCGAACAGCGCCGCCTGATGCGCGCGGTGAAACGCGCCGATGCCGAGGTGCACCACGCCGCATTTCACCGCGGCGCGGTCATAGGCGGGCCGCGCGACATCGGCAGGCAGGCGGCCCAGCAGTGCAGTCAACAGCCTCATAGCTTGTACGCCGCCTTGACCAGATCATAGGCAAGGGCACGGGCGACGTCATGCGCCTCGTCTTCGGGCAGGCGATGCTCGGCGACCAGCTGCGCCAGCCATGCGCAATCCATCCGCCGTGCCACGTCGTGCCGGGCCGGAATCGACAGGAATGCCCGGGTGTCGTCGTTGAACCCGACGCTGTTGTAAAAGCCCGCGGTCTCGGTCGTGAGCTCGCGAAAGCGCCGCATTCCCTCGGGACTGTCATGGAACCACCAGGGCGGCCCAAGGCGGAGCGCAGGATAATGGCCGGCGAGCGGGGCGAGCTCGCGCGAATAGACATCCTCGTCGAGCGTGAACAGGATCAGCGTCAGCCGCGGATCGTTGCCGAACAGGTCGAGCAGCGGCTTCAGCGCGTGGACGAATTCGCCCGGCAACGGAATGTCGCCGCCCTTGTCGCGCCCGAAACGCGCCAGCACGGCGGCATTGTGACTGCGATAGACCGCAGGGTGCAGCTGCATCACCATGCCGTCATCGATGCTCATTCGCGCCATTTCGGTCAGCACTTGCGCGCGGAACAGCTCGGCGTCGGCCGCATCCGAACCCGCCATCACCCGCGCATAGAGCGCCGCGGCATCCCCGGGGTCCAGGTTGGCCGTCGCCGCGGATGGATGGCCATGATCGGTCGACGTCGCCCCCGCCTGACGGAAACGTGCGCGGTGGAAGCGATGTGCGGCGAGATAGCCGTCCCAGCTTCGCGCATCCTCGCCCGCCGCCGCACAGAAGGCGGCGACATTGTCGGCGAAGCCCTGCCCTTCGGGATCGACCACCGGGTCGGGGCGATAGGCGGTGACGACGCGGCCGGCCCAGCCGCTCTCGCGGATCGCGCGATGATGCCCCAATGGATCGAGCGGGCTTTCGGTGGTCGCGATCAGCTCGATCCCGAAACGCTCGAACAGCGCGCGCGGGCGAAAGGCGTCGGTCCGGAGCGCGGCATCGATCGTGTCGAAATAATGATCGGCGGTCGCGGGCTCGAGGATCACGTCGAGCCCGAAAACCGCGGCGAACACCCAGTCGAGCCACATGCGCGACGGTGTGCCGCGGAACAGGTGATAATGATCGGCGAAGAGCCGCCAGATGGCGCGCGGGTCGGTCTCGGTGGGGCTACCATCGATCGTCGGCACGCCGAGCGCGTCGAGCGGAACGCCCTGGCTCATCAACATGCGAAAGATATAGTGATCGGGGACGATCAGAAGGCTCGCCGGATCGCTGAACGGCGCGTCATATGCGAACCAGGCGGGGTCGGTGTGGCCGTGGGGGCTGACGATCGGCAGGTCCTTCACGCCTGCATAAAGGGTACGCGCAATCGCGCGGGTCCCAGGATCGGCAGGAAACAGGCGGTCGGGGTGAAGGACAAGCGGGCGGGTCATGTGCGGCTCTCGATCTTGACGTCGCGATAGCGCGGATTGAGGAGGTGGAAAACGAGCAGCGCGACTAGATACGCCATCCCGCACGCGATGAAGAAGGGCTCGTAGCTGCCCACGCGGTCGAGCAGCGCGCCGAGCGACTTCGACGCGATAAACCCGCCGCACGCCCCGGCAAAGCCGCCAAGGCCGATCAGCGTGCCCTGTGCGAAACGCGGGAACTGGTCGCCGGGCAGCGCGAAGAGGTTGGTCGAGAAGCCCTGATGCGCCGCGCAGGCCAGCCCGATGCAGGCGACCGCAATCCAGATATTATTCGCCTCGACCGCGAACATCACCGGCAGCGCGAACAGCGCGCAGGCGAACATCGCCTGCTTGCGTGCGCGTCCTGCTGCGACGCCGCGCTTCAGCAGGTGCGAGCTGTACCAGCCGCCCGCAATCGCGCCGACGTCGGCGAGGATATAGATGGCAACGAGCGGCGGGCCGAAATTCTTGAGGTCGTAGCCATATTGCTTGTTGAAGAAGTCGGGCAGCCAGAACAGGAAGGTCCACCAGACGGGATCGATCAGGAACCGTCCCGACATATAAGCCCAGGTCTCGCGGTGGCGAAGCAGTTCGCGGAACCCCGTGCGTCCGTTTTCTTCGGCGGGTTCGGCCTCGATCCACGCGCGCTCCTCGACGCTGATCCCGGGATGATCGGCGGGCTTGCGGTAGAAACGCCACCATATCGCGAGCCAGACGAGGTTGAACAGGCCGGTGATGATGAACGCCCAGCGCCAGTCGAAGGCCAGGCCGACAACGATGAAGGAAACGAGCAGCGGAGTAATGATTGCGCCGACATTTGCCCCGGCGTTGAAGATGCCGATCGCGAGCGCGCGCTCTTTCTTGGGGAACCACTGCGATGCCGCGGCAAGCGCCGAGGGATAGGTTCCCGCCTCACCCA
>CBJKNR010000419.1:0-3480 GCA_966417555.1 uncultured Sphingopyxis sp. | reverse complement strand
AAGGGGTGATGGAGTTCCTGCTCATCAACCACCCGCTCGACTGCCCGATCTGCGATCAGGGCGGCGAATGCGATTTGCAGGACCAGTCGGTCGCCTATGGCCGCGGCGCGATGCGCTATGACGAGAACAAGCGCGCGGTGACCGAGAAATATATGGGTCCGATCGTCAAGACGGTGATGACCCGCTGTATCCAGTGCACGCGCTGCGTCCGCTTTGCGGAGGAAGTCGCGGGCGTCGAGGACATCGGCGCGATCTATCGCGGCGAGAATATGCAGATCACGAGCTATCTCGAGCGCGCGGTCGCAAGCGAGCTGTCGGGCAATGTCGTCGACCTTTGCCCGGTCGGTGCGCTGACGTCGAAGCCCTATGCGTTCGAGGCGCGTCCGTGGGAGCTTTCGAAGACGCTCGGCATCGACATGATGGATGCGGTCGGCACCAATGTTCGTATCGACGCGCGCGGGCGCCAGGTCCTGCGCGTGCTGCCGCGCGTCAACGATGACGTGAACGAGGAATGGGCGAGCGACAAGACGCGCCACCATGTCGACGGCCTCGTCCGCCGGCGCCTCGACCAGCCCTATGTCCGCGTGAACGGCACGCTCCAGCCCGCAAGCTGGACCGAAGCCTTTGCCGCGATCAAGGCGGTGAACGCCGGCTCGTCGGTCGCGGCGATCGCGGGCGACCTCGCCGACTGCGAAACGATGTTCGCGGCGAAGGCGCTGGTGACCGCGCTCGGCGGCAGCTTGCTCGAAGGACGCCAGACCGGGCTCGACTATGACGTCACCAGCCTGTCGGCGGTCAATTTCAACACCGGCATCGCCGAGGCCGAAAATGCCGACGTGATCCTGCTCGTCGGCACAAACCTGCGCTGGGAAGCGCCGCTGATCAACACGCGCATCCGCAAGGCGGTGTGGAAGAAGGGCGCCAAGGTCTTCGCGATCGGCCCCGAAACCGACCTCACCTACAAGACCGAGTGGCTTGGCGACGACGCCTCGCTCGTCGCAAAGCTGCCCTCACACGTCCTCGACGCGCTGAAGGGCGCCGAGCGGCCGATGCTGATCTTCGGCGGCGGCGCTTTGTCGGTTCCCGGCGTCCACGGCGCTGGCCTCGCGCTCGCCAAGTCGGTGAATGCGGTAAAGGACGGCTGGAACGGCTATAACGTCGTGCATTTCTCGGCGGCGCGCATGGGCTCGCTGATGCTCGGTTACGGGCTGCCCGGCGGGATCAGGGATGTGATCGCGGCAAAGCCGAAGCTCGCTTTCTTCCTCGGCGCCGACGAGGTCGATTTTGCGGCGCTGCAGGGCACGTTCAAGGTCTATGTAGGGCACCATGGCGACAAGGGCGCGCATGCCGCCGACGTCATCCTGCCGGCGGCTGCATGGACCGAAAAGGACTTCACCACGGTCAACACCGAAGGCCGCGTCCAGCGCAGCGAGAGGGCCGTGTTCGCGCCCGGCGACGCGCGCGAGGACTGGAGCATTTTCCGCGCGCTCGCCGATGCGCTCGGCGTGTCGGTCGGCTTCGACAGCTTCGCTGAGTGCCGCGCGGCAATGATCGCCGCGGTGCCCGCGCTCGGCGCCGAAGGTCTCGCCGACTATGGCTGGACGGTGCCCAAGCTGCCGGCAAAGCCCGAGGCGCGCGCGATCCCGTCGCCGATCAAGGATTTCTACCTCACCAACGCCATCTGCCGCGCGTCGCCGACGATGCAGCGCTGCTCGGAAGAGCTGGTCCATGGCGCAGACTTTGCGGAGGCCGCGGAATGAGCGGAAACCTCCCCGAATGGGTGCAGCGGAGCCCGCGCTACTTCTACGCTGCGGCCGTATTCCTCTTCTTCGCTTACTTTGCCATCGGCGTTTACGAGATCAAGAATCTCACGATGACTTACGGCGAAAATGAAGCGGTCCAGCTCGCGATGCTGCGCGTGATGCTCGATGCGCTGCGCGAGGCCATTTATGCGGTCGGAACGGGCGTTCTGATCCACGTCGCGCTCGCCATCTGGGCCGGAAAGAAAAGCAATATGACTGCGGAGGCCGCGGAATGACCCCGGTGCATGCGATTGCCAGCATCCTGCTGGTCGGGATGGGCTATTCGGTGTGGCGCGGGTTCAATCCGCGCAAGTCGGAAAAGCCCGGCCCGCATAACGGCTGGCGCAACCAGGACGGGACCCGGAAATGACCGAGACCTTCATTTCGTGGGGCATGGACCCGAATTGGGCGTGGGGCGTCGCGACGATTTGCGGCATCCTGCTCATCGCGCTGCCGCTGATGCTCGCGGTCGCGATGATCATCTATGCCGACCGCAAGATCTGGGCGGCGATCGCGCTGCGCCGCGGTCCGAACGTCGTCGGTCCCTTCGGTCTGCTGCAGAGCTTCGCCGATGGTTTGAAGGTGTTCCTGCAGGAAACGATCATCCCGACGTCGGCGAACCGCGGGCTGTTCCTGATCGCGCCGGTCATCACCTTCACCGTCGCGCTGCTCGCGTGGGCGGTGATCCCGTTCAATTCGGGCGCGGTGCTCGCCGACATCAACGTCGGGCTGCTCTACATTCTCGCGATCTCGTCGCTCGGCGTCTATGGCGTGATCCTGTCGGGCTGGGCGTCGAACTCGAAATATCCCTTCTTTTCCGCGCTTCGCGCCTCGGCGCAGATGATCTCTTATGAAGTCTCGATCGGGTTCATCCTGATCGGCGTCGTGCTCTTTGCCGACAGCTTCAACATGAACGAGATCGTCAAGGCGCAGCAGGGTCATGGGCTGGGCTTCGTCAACGCATTCGGCTTCAACCTGCTGCTCTTCCCGCTTGCGGTGATGTTCCTCATCTCGTCGCTTGCCGAAACCGCGCGCGCGCCGTTCGACCTGACCGAGGCCGAAAGCGAACTCGTTGCGGGTTACCAGACCGAATATTCGTCGATGAGCTTCGCGCTCTTCTGGCTCGGCGAATATGCCAACGTTCTGCTCATGTGCACGCTCAACGCGGTGCTCTTCTGGGGCGGCTGGCTGCCCCCGATCGACTGGGCGCCGCTCTACGCCGTTCCGGGCATCATCTGGCTGTTCGCGAAGATCCTGTTCTTCTTCTTCGTCTTCAGCTGGGTCAAGGCGACGTTACCGCGCTACCGCTATGACCAGCTGATGCGGCTGGGCTGGAAGGTCTTCCTGCCGATCTCGCTTCTCTGGATCTTCCTGATCTCCGGCTATCTGATGCTGACGAGGTACGGGGTATGAGCATCGCAGCATTCATGATGCTGATTCCGCCGCCGCTACCGCCAGCGCCTTGGAGGCCCGATATTTTTCCCGAATATCAGGCAAACTGCCACGCGGTTGATAAGGAAGGAAGTTTTCTCGACGGGCGCCTCGTTGTCAGCGGCCAAGGCGAAGCTCGCCGCCTTGAGTTGAACTTTCCGGAAAATCGGAACTGGCCCGGAGTTCATGGTGGCCGTGCAATCGCAACGGTTGCCAATCAGGTTACCGATGGAACATATAGCTACAC
>CBJKNR010000418.1:0-3482 GCA_966417555.1 uncultured Sphingopyxis sp. | reverse complement strand
GCTCGAGGCGCACCGGCTCGAACTGGAAATCACCGAAACCGCCTTTTTGCGCAACCGGCACACCGCACTGAAGGCGCTGCACGAAATCCGCGCGCTCGGGGTGCGGATCGCGATGGACGATTTCGGGACGGGCTATTCGTCGCTGAGCAACCTCAAGGCCTTTCCGTTCGACAAGATCAAGATCGACAAAAGCTTCGTCGCCTCGATCCCGGACGACGAGGCGGCGCGCTCGATCGTGCGCGCGATCGTCGGGCTCGGCCGAAGCTTCAACATGCCGATCGTTGCCGAGGGGGTCGAAACCGAAGAGCAGCGCCAGATGCTCCTCGACGAAGGCTGCCCGCAGGCGCAGGGCTATTATTTCGGCCGCCCTGCAGGCGATCCGTTTCGGGACGCCACGTCCACCCGCCTTGCCGAACATTGACCCGCCACCCAAGACCGGGACCGCCTGCCCGCCTTCGAAGTCAGCGATAGCCTTTGCGCGGCGGATGAGGCACAAGCCTTGCGATGGCAGCCTATGCGGGATCAATTTGGCCGGTGCCGGACCGGATGTCCGCCAGCGAGCCTGATTCCGGCTCCGGCCGCCATTCCCGTGCACGGCGCCCGTGGATCTGATCCATGGCCGACGCCGGTGACCCGGACATCCTCGCGGCGGCGATCGCCGGCGACCGCGACGCGTTCGAAGCGCTGCTGCGGCGCCACTATGACCGAATCCACGGGCTCGCATGGCAATTGACGGGCTCGCGCGCCGATGCCGACGATATAGCGCAGGATGTTTGCTGCATCCTCGCCGAAAAACTCTCTGCCTTTCGGGGGGACTCGCGGTTTACCACCTGGCTATGCAGCATCGTCTATAACGCCTGCCGCGACTTTCACCGCCGACGGTCCGCATTCACGCGTTTCACCGGGCGCCTCGGCGTCATGGCGGGGCTTGCGCGGGCACCCGACGGCCGCGATCTGTATGACGCGGCGTGGATCGAAAGCGCGATCATGCGCCTGAAGCCTGATCTCCGCGATACGGCGATCCTGATCGCGGGCCAGCAGCTGACCCATTCCGAAGCCGCGCAGATCCTGGGCGTCGCCGAGGCGACCGTGTCGTGGCGAATGCACGAGATCCGGCGGCAGCTCGCGCCCGATCCCGACGCCGACGACTGATTGCGCAGGCTCCCGCAGAAAAAATTCACACCGCCGCCAAGGATTCCCTGCGCCGACACGTCCCAGTGAGATGCGGGCGATTGTGCGCCGCTGTTGCCAGGGAGATTTGTCATGTCCCGTTTCCATCTGCCGCTTACCGCAGGCCTGTCGATCGCGCTCGTCACCGCCTGCTCGCAATCGAACGAACCCGATATCGCGTCGCCGTCGTCGGACGCCTCGGCATCCACGCCGAAGGCCGAGCTTGAAGAAGACGCGTCCGCAATCGTCGTCACCGGGCAGAAAGTCGCCGCCCCCGTGATGAACTCGCCGGTGGCAATGACCGTGATCAGTTCGGACCGCACCGCATCGCCGCCACCGCCGCAGGCGCGTCAGGTGGTCGTGACGGGCAGCGCCATTCGCGCCTACCACCCCGACCGGATGCGGCCCTGGTATCAGGATGTCGGCCGCGACAAATTCACCTCGACCCCCGAAAATGCATTCAAGATCGCACGCGACGAGCCGGTTTCGACCTTCTCGATCGATGTCGACACCGCCTCCTATGCCTTTGTCCGCGCGTCGCTGAACAACAATGCGCTGCCGCAACCGGCGGCGGTGCGCACCGAGGAGCTGATCAACTATTTCCCCTATGATTATGCCTCGCCGCGAAGCGCGCAGCAGCCCTTTTCCTCGAATGTCGCGATCTTTCCCAGCCCGTTCACCGCGGGCCGCAAGCTCGTCCGCATCGGGATCAAGGGCTATGAAATCGAGCGCGCGACGCGGCCGCGCGCGAACCTCGTCTTCCTGGTCGACACATCGGGATCGATGAACGCGCCGAACAGGCTGCCGCTCGTCAAGAAGTCGCTCGGCCTGCTGCTCGACCAGCTTGACCGCAACGACCGCGTCGCGATCGTCACCTATGCCGGCAGTGCCGGTACTGCGCTCGAGCCCACCGCGGCGAGCCAGAAGGACAGGATCCTCGCGGTGATCGACCAGCTCGGCGCGGGCGGCAGCACGGCGGGCGCCGAAGGCATTCGCCAAGCCTATGCGCTGGCCGCGCGCAATTTCGACCCGAACGGCGTCAATCGCGTCGTGCTGGCGACCGACGGCGACTTCAACGTCGGCATAACCGACCAGAATGAGCTCAAGGGCTATATCGAACGCGAGCGCGGCAAGGGCATCTTCCTCTCCGTGCTCGGCTTCGGCATGGGCAATTACAATGACGCGCTGATGCAGACGCTCGCCCAGAATGGCAATGGCGCCGCCGCCTATATCGACACGCTCGGCGAGGCGCGCAAAACGCTGGTCGACGAAGCAACGTCGACGCTGTTTCCGATCGCGAAGGACGTGAAGATCCAGGTCGAGTTCAATCCCGCGACCGTCGCCGAATACCGGCTGATCGGTTACGAAACGCGGATGCTGGGTCGCGACGACTTCGACAATGACAAGGTCGATGCGGGCGATGTCGGGTCGGGACAGACGGTCACCGCGCTCTACGAGATCGTCCCGGTCGGCGGGCCGCGCACGATGGGCGTCCTGCGGTACAGCAAGCCGGCCCCGCGTGCCGCAGCCGTGCAATCGCGCGAATATGGCTTTGTGAAGATCCGCTACAAATTGCCGAAATCGGATCGCAGCCAGCTGATTTCGACGCCGATCGATCGGCGCGTCGAATTCGCGCGCTTCGCCGATGCGCCGCAGGATGCGCGCTTCGCGACGGGCGTGGCGGCCTTTGCCGAGCTGCTCCGCGGCGGAAAATACCGCGGATCGATGACCTATGACGATGTGTTGCAGATCGTCGGCGCGGCGCGCGGTCCCGACGATTTCGGATATCGTATGGAGCTGGTCCAGATGGTCCGCGCCGCCAAGACGGCGGGATCGATGGCAAGGCTGGAACGCTGATCATGATGCGGCGACGGTTCCTGCAAAGCGTCGCCGCATCCGCCCTGCCCGTTTCAACCGGTCGATCGAGATATTCGACCGCCGCCCAATTGTGCGTATAAGGCAAGACGATGCCCATGCCCCTCTCCTCGCGCCCGCTACCTCGACATCGGTCGATGACGTGCCGGGCCATGCCGGAGAGGGCACGGTCATGACGGGCGACGATCATCTGAAATCGCGTCTTCCCGATCCGCCGCCGCCTGCTCCCAAAAGGCGCGAGGCAGCGATTGCCGAAGCGCTCACCCGCTTCGACGGCGCGCCCGCGCCGCGGACAAGGCCTCGACCATCGGGGATAGCATGGTGGGCGAATCTTCGCCGGCCGCAGGCCGGGCTGCTGGCAACGGCTGCGCTGGTGGCTGCGATCAGCCTGCCCTTTGCATGGACGACGCTCGATCCCGGGATGCCCGCCGCCGACG
>CBJKNR010000417.1:0-3490 GCA_966417555.1 uncultured Sphingopyxis sp. | reverse complement strand
CGTGGATCAGTTCGATCAGGCCTATGCCGGGCACCGGGTTGAAGAAATGGACGCCGAGGAAACGCGCCGGATCGGGCGCCGCCTGCGCGAGGCGCGTGATCGGGATCGAACTGGTGTTGCTCGCGAGAATCGCGGTTGCCGAGAGATGTTCGCCCACGCTCGCGAAGATCGCGCGCTTGATCTCCTCGCGCTCGGTCGCCGCCTCGATCACGAGGTCGGCGGGCGCGAAGGCCGCATGGTCGGCGACGGGGGTGATGCGGCCGAGCAGCGTATCGGCGTCGGCCTGCGTCATCTTTTCCTTTGCGACGAGGCGGCCGAGCGCCTTGGCGATGCCCGCCTTGCCCGCCTCCGCACGCGCGACGTCGATGTCCGAAAGCAGCACGTCGTGCCCGGCGCCCGCCGACACCTGCGCAATGCCCGCGCCCATCTGCCCCGCTCCGATAACGCCGACGATCATAGACTGCCCTTTCGCTTATATAACCTGCCCGCGGCCCTACGGCCTCGACACGGGGCGTCAAGGGCGAGCGTCAGGGGGCGGAGCGGAACTCGGTCGCTTCGGCGAGGATCAGCGCGAAGGCGGGATCGACATCGTCCCAGGTCGCAAGCGGCGTCCACCCGCCGGCACGGAGCAGCAGATTCGCGTCGCGGGCCCCGTATTTATGGCTGTTCTCGCTGTGGATCGTCTCGTCCTTCGCCATATGATAGGCGCGCCCGTCGATCGTGAAATCCATGTCGCACGCGGCAACGAGGTGCATTTCGATGCGCGCGTGGACATCGTCCCACACCGCACGATGGCTGAAATTCTCGACCGCTATGTCGCCTCCGAGCTCGCGGTTGATCCGCTCGAGCAGATTGAGGTTGAATGCCGCGGTGACGCCCGCAGGGTCGTCATAGGCGCGCTCGAGCACCGGAATATCCTTGATCCGGTCGACGCCGATCAGCATCAGCGATCCGTCGCCGAGCGTGCTCCGCCAGCCCCGCAAAAGGTCGATCGCAGTGCGCGCGACCATGTTGCCGATCGTCGAGCCGGGGAAAAAGCCGAGCTTGGGGAGCGGGCAGATCTCGCGCGGCAGCGCAACCTTCTGGGTGAAATCGGCCTCGACCGGATAGATGGCGAGCCCGGGGAAACGCGCCGCGAGCGCTTCGGCGCTGTCGCGGAGGAAGTCGCCCGAAATATCGACCGGCACATAGGCGGCGGGATCGATCGCATCGAGGAGCAGCGGCGTCTTGGTCGAGCTGCCCGAGCCGAGTTCGACGACCGCGCGGCCCGGCCCGATCGCGGCTGCGATGTCGGCCGCGTGGCGCGTCAAGAGGTCGGTTTCGCTGCGCGTCGGATAATATTCGGGAAGCGCCGTGATATCCTCGAACAGCGCCGAGCCGGTCGCGTCGTAGAACCAGCGCGCGGGAATCGCCTTCTGCTTCTGCGACAGGCCGGTGTGGACGTCGGCGCGGAAGGCGATGTCGACGCCGGCGTCGTCGGCCGCAACTTGCCTGAGATTGCGCACTACGCCCATGATTGGGGGCCCATATCAAAGATCCTTCGCGAGGCGCAGGCCGGTGAATTGCCAGCGCTGGTGGGGGTAGAAGAAATTGCGGTAGGAGGCGCGCAGATGGCCGCGCGGCGTCGCGCAGCTGCCACCGCGAAGCACGAACTGGCCGCTCATGAACGTGCCATTATATTCGCCGACCGCGCCGGGCGCGGTACGGAAGCCGGGATAAGGGCGATAGGCGCTGCCGGTCCATTCCCACACGCTGCCGAACATCTGCCCAAGCCCCGTGTCGCCGGCCGCCGGCGCGGGCTGGACGGGACCGGCCGCATCGAGCTGCTGGCCACCGCCCGGATCGAAGGGTGCCGCCGCGGCTTCCCACTCGAACTCGGTCGGCAGGCGCGCGCCCGCCCATGCCGCAAAGGCGTCGGCTTCGAAGAGGCTGATGTGCGTGACGGGCGCGGCGGGGTCGATATCCTGCCAGCCCGCGAGGGTGAAATATTGGCCGTCCTGCCAATAGCCGGGTGCCTCGATCGCTTCCGCCTGCACCCACGCCCAGCCATCGCTGAGCCAGAGCGAGGGCGTGTGATAGCCGCCGTCGTCGATGAACTGGCGCCACTCCCCGTTGGTCACCGGGCGGCTGGCGAGCGCGTGCGGGGCAAGCAGCGCGTCGTGCCGCGGGCCCTCGCAGTCGAAGGCGAAGCCGCTCCCCGCATGGCCGCCCTCCCCATGGCCGACCGCCGCGACGCCCTCGCGGCCCCTCACCCATTTCATGGCGGAAAACTGCGCAACTTCACTCCCGATTCGCGTTTCCCACGCCGCAGGGCCGAGCGGGTTCTGCGCGAAAAGATGCTTGATGTCGGTGAGCAGCAGTTCCTGATGCTGTTGCTCGTGATGGATGCCGAGCTCGACCAGCGCCAGCGCAGCGGGCGGCAGGTCGGGCAAGACGCTCTGCACCGCCGCATCGACATGCGCGCGCCAGATGCAGATCTCATCGAGCGACGGACGCGTCAGCAGGCCGCGCTGCGGACGCGCGTGGCGCGGCCCCTCGGCCTCATAGTATGAGTTGAAGAGATAGGGGTAGCGCGCGTCGAAGAGCGCATAGCCCGGAACATGATCGCGCAGGACGAAGGTTTCGAAGAACCATGTCGTGTGCGCGAGGTGCCATTTGGCGGGCGAGGCGTCGGGCATCGACTGCGCGCTGGCGTCGGCGTCGGAGAGCGTGCCCGCGAGATCGATCGACAGCCGGCGGGTCGCGGCGAAGCGCCGCGTCAGGCTCTCCATCGTGGCGGTGGGCGGCGAAGCGTCGGTGCGGCTGGCCATGGTGAGACAATCCCCCGAAGTGCGATTCGGTTTCGCAGTTCATCGGATTATGGTTACAGCACGCGGGATTGTCCAGAACATTTAGGGAACAAGCTTCTCCTTCGTCCTGCCGGACTTGATCCGGCATCCATTTTTCGGCGTTGTCCGTGGACCCCGGATCAAGTCCGGGGTGACGAGGTTTTTGGAGTTCAGCGCGTCGCGCCCGGCTTCCAGAGAATGTCGCCGCCCGCCGCGGCGTTGAGGTGCCGTGCGAGCACGAAGAGATGATCCGACAGGCGGTTCAGGTAATTCAGCGCGAGCGGATTGAGATCGCGCGCTGCTCCCGCCGCGACCGCGGCGCGTTCGGCGCGGCGCGTCACCGCGCGTGCGAGGTGGAGGCGTGCCGCGGCCTCGGTGCCGCCCGGAAGGATGAAGCTTTTGAGCGCCTCGAGATCGTCGTTCATCGCGTCGATCTCGTCCTCGAGCCTTGCGATCTGGCTCGGCACGATGCGCAGCGCCATGTCATGCGGGCCGAAACCGAACTGGATGTCGGGCGGGGTCGCGAGGTCGGCGCCGAGGTCGAACAGCTCGTTCTGGATGCGCGACAGCATCGGGGGGGGGGGGGCCCCCCGGGCGGGAGGAAAAGCAACAACACCCCCCCCGCCGTTTTTTTTTTTTCCACCCCCCACCCCCCCCCCCCA
>CBJKNR010000416.1:0-3505 GCA_966417555.1 uncultured Sphingopyxis sp. | reverse complement strand
CGGTGGCGTCAGCGATCCAGCGGAGCAGTTCGCCCATCGTCAGCACCTGCGGCCCGCCGAGTTCGAAGGTCTTGCCGGCGGCATTGCTGTCCAGCGCCGCGACGACGGCATCGGCGACGTCGCCGACATAGGCGGGCTGGAATTTCGCGTTCGGCGCGATCACCGGAACGACCGGCGCCATGCGCATCGCGCGCGCAAAACGGTTGATGAAATGATCCTCGCGGCCGAACAGGATCGACGGGCGCAGGATTGCGGCGTCGGCAAAGGCCGCGCGCACCGCGGCTTCGCCGTCACCCTTGCTGCGGCCATAGGCCGAGGCGCTTTCGTGGTCGGCACCGATCGCCGACACATGGACGAGCGCGCCGGCGCCCGCCGCCTTGGCGGCAGCCGCGACATGGCCCGCGCCGTCGGCCTGCACCGCCTGCATGTCGGCGAAGGCGCCGGCGAGATTGATGACGGCATCGCTGCCCTGCACGGCGCGCAGGGCGCTCGCGGTGTCGCGGACGTCGCATGCCACGAACTGTGTCTGGCCGAGGCCACCCAAGGGCTTCAGGAAGGTCGCGGCGCGCGGGTTCCGCTGCGCGATGCGGACGCGGGCGCCGCGCGCGAGCAGCCGCTGCACGACATAGCGGCCGAGGAAACCGCCGCCGCCCAGCACCGTGATCAATTGCCCGTCGAGTTTCTGCATCTGCATCCGCCTGTATTGATTCTCTGGATGGCGCGGGGTGCGCCGACGGCCCTCCCCATGCCGCGAAGCGGGAAGGGGGGCAAGGGGCGACGGCGGCAATATGACGCGAAACCGGCGCCTTTGCGATAAAATGCATATTTGCCGCCGCGACGCGGTTGACAAGCCGCTAGCCGCGCCGCTAAGCGCCCGCTCCTACCCCGTGCCCAGATGGCGGAATTGGTAGACGCACCAGCTTCAGGTGCTGGCGATCGCAAGGTCGTGGAGGTTCGAGTCCTCTTCTGGGCACCATTATTCCCATCGGGAACAATCACGAAAATCTGTACGAAAATCCGGATCGCGATAGCGCCCGCGACGGCGCATCGCCCGTGCGACCGGCGGACGGCTGCAAGGGCAGCGGCTCTGCAATCGGGGGAGGTGGTGCCGCTTACAGGACTCGAACCTGTGGCCCCATCATTACGAATGATGTGCTCTACCAACTGAGCTAAAGCGGCAACGAGGGGCGCCACTAGCAGCGCCCCGGGATGAAGACAAGCGTCCTTGCGCAAGTTTCGGGCGACAGTCTTCGGTTTCCCCGGGGCCGGGCAACGGCAAGTCAGGTCTGACCCAGCGGCAGTTCGGTCGTCGCCTTGATTTCGGACAAGGCGACCGTCGAGTTGATTTCCTGCACGCCCGGCAATTTGCTCAGCTGGTCGAAGAAGAAGCGTTCATAGGCGTCGATGTCCTGCGCGACGATGCGCAGCATGAAATCGGTCGTCCCCATCAGCACATAGGCATCGAGCACTTCGGGAAAGCCCTGAATCGCGGCGCTGAACTCGTCGAGGTTGGCGCGGCCGTGGGCGTTGAGCTTCACTTGCGCGAAAACATGCGCGTTGAGCCCGACCTTGCGGCGGTCGACGATCGCGACGCGCTTCCTGATGAAACCCTCGCGTTCGAGGCGGTCGATGCGGCGCCAGCAGGGCGAGGTCGACAGCCCGACGCGCTCGGCGATTTCGGCGGTGGTCTGATTCGCGTCGCGCTGCAGTTCGCGGAGGATTTTTATCTCGAATGGATCCAGATCGGTCATTCATTCCTTGTATTACGTAATTCGGGATCAGAATAGCCGGAAATTGGCATTTCTGGCCGGCAATCGATCAAGATTGCCCGGCGGGAAAATGCGACAACCCGCTCGCCATCAACAGGAGAGTTTTCATGGTTGTCCGTCTTGCCCGTCTGGCGCCGCCGGTCGAATGCGTGCGTCTTTATGACCTCGAAGCGGGGCTCGACGGTTTCATCGCGATTCACTCGACGGCGCTGGGCCCCGGCGCGGGTGGCTGCCGCCTGTGGTCCTATCCCGACGCGAAGCAGGCGCTGGGCGACGCCGTGCGGCTTGCCGAGGGGATGAGTTACAAGAATGCGCTGGCTGGCCTGCCGCTCGGCGGCGCGAAGGCGGTGCTGCGAAAGCCCGAGGGGGAATATGATCGCGTTGCGTTGTTCCGTGCCTTCGGCCGCGCGGTCGAAGCGCTCGGCGGCCTGTATGTCACCGCCGAGGATGTGGGGACTTCGGTCGAGGACATGCAGGAAGTCGCCGCGGTTTCGCGCCACGTCGCCGGATTGCCTGCCTTAGCCGGGCGCGCGGGCGGCGATCCGTCGCCGTGGACCGCGAAGGGCGTGTTCGAATCGATGCGGGTCGCCGCGGCATTCGCGCTGGGGCGCGACCTCGCGGGGCTGACCGTCGCAGTGCAGGGCACCGGCAACGTCGGCGCCGACCTCTGCCGCCGCCTTGCCGATACCGGAGCGCGGCTGGTCATTGCCGACGTCAATCCGGCGCGCCGCGACCGATTGAAGGCGGTGCATGGCGCCGAGGTTGTCGATGTGTCGGACATCGCGGCGGTCGAAGCCGATATCTTCGCGCCGTGCGCGCTCGGCGGCGCACTCGACCGCGATTCGGTCGCGAGGCTGAAGGCGAGGCTGGTGTGCGGCGCCGCGAACAATCAGCTCGCGACGCCCGATGTCGCGGGGCTCTTGCTCGAACGCGGCATCACCTATGCACCCGATTATGTCGTCAACGCGGGCGGTATTATCAACGTGTCGGCCGAATATCTGGGCGAGGGCGAAGACGATGTGGCCCTGCGCGTCGCCGAGATCGCGCCCCGCGTCGGCGCGCTGCTCGAGCGCGCGGCACGCGAGGGGCGCTCGCCCGCGCTCGTCGCCGACGAAATGGCCGAGGAAGTTATCGCGGGCGCGCAGCGCGAGGCGGCGTGATGCATCGCTTCACGGTCGACGCGATCCTCGATCCGCAGTCGCTGCCGCGCATCGCCAATTTTTTTGCGCAACGCGCGATCGTGCCGGGCGCGATGGCGATGCAGGTCCTGCCCGCGCATATGCGCATCGAGGTGACCGTCGCCGGGCTCACGGCCGGGCAGGCCGCGGTGATTGCCGCAAAGCTTGGCGAGGTGGTCGCCGTGACGCGATCCGACCTCAAGGAAGTCGGGGCTGGGGCGTCTCCTGCCTATCCCCGCGAAGTCCAGGCTGTGCGTCTTGCCGGCTGACCGGCGGGCCGGGCTCCAATTTTTTCTTTCGTGACGGCGAGGCAGGCGCGGCTTGCCTCGCCCCTCCGCGCGTGCAAGGGCCGCGCTGATGAGCGGGAGAGTGACGCGATGCAATTCGACGTTGTGATTGTTGGAGCGGGGCATGGGGGTGCGCAGGTAGCGGTGATGCTGCGGACGCAGAAGTTCGAAGGCAGCATCGCGATCGTGGGCGATGAGCCCGAGCTTCCCTATGAACGCCCGCCCTTGTCGAAGGAATATTTCGCGGGCGAGAAGGAATTCGAGCGCATCC
>CBJKNR010000415.1:0-3509 GCA_966417555.1 uncultured Sphingopyxis sp. | reverse complement strand
GCGCCTCGCCGTGATGGTGCAGGACGGCTACGCCTACGCGATCCGGCCGATCCAGCAATTCAATTATTCGACCGGCAAGAATGCGACCGACATCGCGCTCGTGATCGATGCGATGGAATTGCTCTATACCCAGAAGCTCGACGCCTTCTGTCTCGCGTCGAGCGACGCGGATTTTACGCCGCTGGTTATGCAATTGAGGGCCAACGGGCGCGAGGTTTACGGCTTTGGCGAACGCAAGACGCCAAGCCCCTTCGTCAATGCCTGTACGGCGTTCCTCTATCTCGACAGCCTTGAAGGCGTGGCGTCGGCGGCGCCGTCCGATCCGGCGCCAGCCCCGGCGGCCAAGGCGAAACCAGCTGCGAAAGCGAAGACCGCCAGCGGAGGAAAGGCGGGCAAACCGCTGGCGATGGACGCGAAACTGGTGACGATCCTACGCGGTGCGGTCGAGGCCGTCGCGCGCGACGACGGATGGGCTTCGCTGTCCGCCGCCGGTAGCGCGGCAAAGCGGCAAGCACCGATCGATCCGCGCAATTATGGCGCGAAGAATTTCCCGGCCTTGTTCGCGGCGATCGGTCTTTTCGACATCGTGAAAGCGGACGATGGGCAGAGCTATGTCGCCGACAAACGTAACAAGGACCGGGCCAAAAAGCCGAGCGCCTAGCTGCCGGTGATCCCAAAGCCACGGGATTCGAACAGTTCGTGCTGGACCGGCGCTGCGAGCATCGCGCGCGCCTCGATCGCGGCCCCGACCGCCTGCCGATAATGCACCGTTCGGCAGCGTTCGGCCTCCTCGAAATCGACCGGCGCCCATTCCTCGCCGGGATAGCAGGCGTCGTAAATCGCGCGCGCTGCCGCGCGCAAGCGCACATCGTGCTGCACGTCTTGTCTCCATCGTCGTTCCGAATCCCGCCTTGTGGCGGCAGGCGTTTATGAGAACATAAAAGGAACAAATGCGCAAGCCGGGGGGATCGAATTTCGCCGGTGCGATTTTCGAGCCTCCCGCCCGGCGGCGATCGGAGTGACTTGAAGGGCGCCTTGCGGCGACACGCCGCGCCAGTCCCGAGGTGCCGATCATGTCTTCATCGACCGATGACGATGCCGAAGCGCGCGCTCTCCGCGCAGTCAGGAAATCGCCGTTTCTGAGTCCCGCGCAGGCGGCCTTCTATCTCGGCCTGTCCGAGCGGACCTTGCAGGAATATCGGACCGCCGGAACCGGGCCGCGTTACCGGCGGCACAGCCGCCATCTTCGCTACCATATCGACGATCTCGAACGATGGTCGCAGCAGCAGGCGAAGGCGGGCGGCGATGCGTAGGGCCATCGCCATGCTCGGCGTGGGACTCCTGATCGGCGGATCGATCACGACGATCGTGCGGCCCCCGCAGCCGCGCCTCATCTGGAATGCCAGCGCGAGCGCGCCGACCGGACTGTGGCGGATCGATCCCGGCGCGTCCGCCGGGCGCGGCGATATGGTCGCCGCGCGGCTCGCCGAACCGTGGCGAGGTTTCGCGGCGCGGCGGCATTATCTTCCCGCCAATGTACCGCTGATCAAGCGCGTCGCTGCCCTCTCGGGCGACCGGATTTGCGCGAAGCGCGGGGCGGTCTTCGTCAACGACGAGCGGGTCGCCATGCGCCGCCGGTTCGACGCGGCGGGGCGCGTCATGCCCGCCTGGCACGGCTGCAGGGTGCTGGACGACGGGCAGGTCTTGTTGCTTATGGATGCGCCCGGTTCGTTCGACGGGCGCTATTTCGGCGTCACGCTGCGACGCGATATCATCGGCAAGGCAGTCCCGTTGTGGCTCCGCTGAAGCTCGCCGTTGCCGCGCTCGCTTTGCTCTGCGCATCGCCCGCGCACGCCGATCAGGTCGCGCAGTGGCAGCCGCATATCGCCGAGGCGTCGGCGCGTTTCGGCGTTCCCGCCGACTGGATCGAGCGCGTGATACGTGCCGAAAGCGGCGGACGCACGACGCTTCATGGCCGCCCGATCACCAGCCATGCAGGCGCGATGGGGCTGATGCAGCTGATGCCCGGAACCTGGGCGGACATGCGCGCGCGGCTCGGTCTCGGGCGCGATCCGCACGACCCGCGCGACAATATTTTGGCGGGAACCTTTTACTTGCGGCTGATGTACGAGCGCTTCGGCCATCCCGGCATGTTCGCGGCCTATAATGCCGGACCCGGCCGTTATGCCGCCTATCTGGCGGGGCGTGCGCGGCTTCCTGCCGAGACGGTGGCGTATCTCCACACCGTGACCGGTGGGCTCCAGTCGGTGCCCCGAGTGGCGGCGCCCCGCTTGCCCGCGATCGAACGCGAGCCGCGCCGGGACGCGGACGACCGGCTTCGCTCCGAGCCCGGCAAGGACGCCATCTTCTTCATCAAGCGATCGATGCGCTGAGGGTCGGGCGGGGAGGGGGCTCGTCTCGGCAAGTCCGAGTGTGACGGCTGCCAGAGCGCCTATCAAGGCCGGCGGCCCCTCCAATTTTGTTGGCGATTGAGCGCGCTTCGCGCGCGCTTTTGTTCGTTTCCCTGCAACAAAATCGGTTCCTCCGCCGCCGCTTCGCGGCGCCTCCGCTTGCGCTCCGGCGGCCCTGACAGCCGCTCCGCCACCCGTCGTCGGGGATTGGTCCTCGAATGGTTCGGGGCAATGGAAGGAGCATGTCATGAGCATCTGTCACCACATCGGCGCGGCATCGGATCGCGTGTTGCAAAGCCTCGTTGCCGGGCTCGAAATCGAGTTTGGTCGTGGCGCGGCGTCGGCGCTGGCGCAGCGTTTTCTCGATGCCGAGGAGATTGATTTCCTCTGGGATGCGCGAACCGAGGAACGCTGGATCGGCGCTTATGAACGTATCGACGATGACGAGATCGAGCTCGACCGGATCGCGATCCTGGGCCGGATCGATGGCGCCTGGTTCACGGCGATGATGATCGTCGATGGCGATGGCCATGCGCACGGGATCATGGGGCGGCGCAATTTTGCGGAGGAGATGGAGGCACGCGCGGCGTTCGCGATCGCGTGAACGCCGGTGCGATTTTCGGGGAGCGGCGCCCGCCCGGCGTCGCTTCTTTCTTTTGCGCCACGGGGGCGGGAAGGATGGAGCGGCGAGCCCGGGGCGGCGATTTCGAGGGAGGGCGCGGAAAGCAAGATAGAAGCAATATCTCGCGATATTGTAAGCTGTTGTCTGCACATCTTTTTTCCGCGATTCTCGCGAGACAGGCCGCACAAGCGCGAGACAATCGGCGCGGATAGCACGGATTTCCTCCGTTCATCCGGGGCAATCGCGAGACTCCTTGTCATATGCGTCCGATTTGCCATCTTGGCTGCGGGAAGCGTCAATCCCTACGGGATAGACGCATGATGGACGACGAAGATTTCACCCCGCGCCTCGGCCGCATCGGCGGCCGAGGCAAGGAAGCGCGTTATCTCGCGCTGGTCGTGCGCGCGGCGCGGCGGCGCGGCAAGCGCCCGGCGGCTCGCGGGCGGTTCGACGGCAGCCGGATCGGTCGCGGTGCG
>CBJKNR010000414.1:0-3529 GCA_966417555.1 uncultured Sphingopyxis sp. | reverse complement strand
ACAGCGATGTGTCTGAGGGAGACCCAAGAGAAGCCTATCGGGATAACACCATCGTAGCCAGTATCAGTGAGAATACCATAGGCGATGCACCGGAGCCTTCGGCCCCGGCGCATCGGGTCGTCAGTTCCGAAAATTTGAACCGGAACGTCATTCGCGGCCACGTGATCAATCCGCCGCCGCGCACGCGCCGGTCAGCAGCCCGCTAATCTATCTGGTCTTTGAACTAAGTGGCATACGGCTCACAAGCTACCCCATCCAGATCAGCGTCGAGCGGCGCTCGATAGCCCGGATCGCCCCTGTATATAGGCGCGACACGCGCTGCCCGTGCTGCGTCGCAGTTCCGAAAGTAGGCCCCCGGTTGCGGCCTGTTCTCGCGCACTACCCCAGCCGACACCGCCCATTCCTTGACGGGGGTCAGGTCGCCGTCATTCGCAGCGAAAGCTCCAGCGCCAGCACCCATCAATGCCGCGACACCCAGAACGCGCACAACGCTCGATTTTGATCGGCGACGTGTTCTCGGGCGGTATCGCCGACCGGATTGGATCGGTGTGACGCGATGAGGCCGATGGAAGCTCATCCGGCGTCGATACCGAAGATCGGTAAATGCCGGGTTGCTATTTGGGCGGCGCGCCCGCGTCCTCGTCCTCGTCCTCGTCCAGCAAGCTGCCCGGCGACACCCCGAGCGTCTTGGCGATTTTTTCCAACACCCGAACTGTGGGGTTGCGCGCGCCACGTTCAATATCGCTGACGTAGGTCCGATTGATGGAAGCGAGATCGGCAAAAGTTTCTTGCGATTGGCCGCGCTGATCGCGCAGCCTCCTAACATTCTTGCCAAGCCGCTTCAGTATGTCGCTCATCCGCGAGCATAGGCGTCATACGTCGCCAACTCGTCCACCGGATATGAGTGACATCGGCGAAGTTAGACTACACTCATATCCGACAAATGCTTAACCTTTCCGGGTTATGACTTGTGCAGTCGAAAAGAAGCACGAGGAAACCATGATCCGCACGACTGACAAGGCCGAACCGACAAATCGCTCATCTTTCGCACGGAAGGCGAGCGGCACCTTTCTCGCGGGCATAGTGATGGCCGGAATATACTCATGCGCGCAGAATATGCCGCCGCAGGATGCTGCTGCTACAGGCGTGCAACCGGGTGCACCGCTGGCGTTGAGCGCGGCGAAGGCGAAGGTGTCATTCGAGCCCGTTTTGATGGCGAGGACTGACTATCCCAAGATGTATAAGCAGCTTGGCCGCGCGAAGTTCGACGAGGCCAACGCCCTGATGTCATGGGCGGCCTTGGCGGCGGCAAACAGCAAGCGATGCTCGGAAGTCACCGACATTGGCGTATCCGACAAATCCACTCGCAAAGCGGTCACATGGTATGTGGACTGCAAAAATAGCGAGCGGTTCATGATCTCCGAAGAGCAGGCCATCGCCGTGCGGGATCAATATGATCCGAACGCCAGCCCGGAAGCAAAGGCTCGTGCTTCACAGGTCGCAGTCGCTGAACCGAAGAGTGCCCGCTGGAAGAACTTCAATGAGGGCGACGCGGTCACCGCTTGTCGCACCTTGGTCCAGAGCACGAAGACCAATCAGCGATCATTCGATGCAGCATGGACTTGGGACAGCGAAAAGGACGACGATACCGGCCTCGTGACCCTCCAGCAGGACTTCGACGCCCAGAATGGTTTCGGTGCGACAGTCAGCAGCCGATATAGCTGCGTTGTAAACGCAGACCAAGGCAGCCGGATTGTTAAGCTGTCGATCCGGGAAGCAGCCGGTTGGCGAAAGGTGATCTGACGAGGGGGGGCAGAACCGGCAATGAGACGTCGCGATAACGTCGATAACGCCGGTAGCCCGCCAATCTCGCCTTGGCTTCGCCACCCTCTCACTGACAACAAAAGTTAGGCCTCTCAAAGCAACATTTAACGAAGGAAATAACCAAATAGGCTTGCAACAAGTTGCAATCAAAACTTGTTGCGTAAGCCAATATGCTGCCTATTGTTTCTGATCATTTCTTTTCCAGACGAGCAAGACATGATCCGTTCGATACGAAAATCGCCTGAACCTCTTCCAACGATTAGTTCGCCATCTCGGCGCACCCGGCGAAGCTTCAGAAAACATGAGGTGCTCCGCGCTATGGCAGCCGTTTCCGAAGGCGGCCTCAATATTGCCAGCGTGGAGATCAGCCCCGATGGCACGATACGCCTCTCCAGCACCCATGCTGTCGCCTCCCATGACGAGTTCGAGCAATGGCAAGATCGCCTTTAACGACAGGCGCCCACATCGTGCCGAAGAGGCTGCGATCAGGCGTGGTCTGGTATGTGTATGCGTGGCGCGGTGGGCCGCAGGTCGCCCGGATGGATAGCCCATCCAAGCCCCAAAAGCTGCCGCCCGACATAATGCAAAGGATCGCCGAAGCGCAGTCGGAGAGGGATGCGACCGCATCTCAGAAGGTCGAAAAGACGCTACGCTCGCTAATCCGCCTTTGGCGGTCGCAGAACCCCGACCGACCATCGAGCCCGGAATGGGAAAAGCTCGCCGCCACAACGAAAAAGACTTGGGGTGCGGCGCTGGACGCAATCGAAGCCAAATGGGGCGACGTGCCGCTATCGGTCTTCAACGACCTCCGAATGAAGGCCAAGGTTGTCGATTGGCGCGACAGCCGCTCGGCCACGCCTCGCGGTGCCGACATCGGCGTCACAGTGCTTCGGGCGCTGCTCAAGTTCGGGACGCTCAAGGGCAAGGTTATTCTCAACGTCGCCGATGGCATCCCCGCGCTTTGCGGCAAAAATCACGCAGACCGGGCCGAGATTATCTGGACCGACGATGACCTGTTGCGCTTCCACGCAGCAGCAACCGAACTGGACATGCTGCCAGCATGGGATGCGCTACGCCTCGCTGTGGCATCCGGCCTGCGCCGCGATGATCTAGCGACCCTGAAACGCGACGAGATCGGACTGAACGCCATCGTGAAGAAGGCAAAAAAGCGAAGTAGAGGCGAGCGGCATTTCGTAAGGTTGCCCCGCCTTCCCGAACTCAATGCGGTTCTGGAAGACGTGAAAACGAGAGCGCGCCGACCGGACGTGGACACCGTGCTGGTCGATGAACGCGGCGAACCGTGGCACCTCGACCGGCTGACGAAAGCAGTCGCGAAGGTCCGGGATCACGCAGGTATTGTCCATCTCGACCCCGAGACCGGAGAAGAGCGCAAGAAGCACCTTCACGATGCGCGCGGCACCTTTGCAACAAAACTGATGACTGTAGGCAGATTGAGCGATCAGGATATTGCGGGGCTCATGGGCTGGTCGGTCGCCAGCGTTCAACGTATCCGTCACGTCTACGTTGACCAAACGGCAGTTGTTGTGGCAATCGGCGAGCGGATCAGGCTGGCGGTGTAAACCGAAACTGTAAACTGCCCTGATCCGGCGGATCGAAAACTAGGAAATATCCTGATTTTCTGCCGTTCTCGCGGGTGTAGCTCAATGGTAGAGCAGAAGCTTCCCAAGCTTACGACGAGGGTTCG
>CBJKNR010000413.1:0-3535 GCA_966417555.1 uncultured Sphingopyxis sp. | reverse complement strand
TCATAGCCGTGCGCACCGCCCCTGACCGGCCAGGTCGGCGGCCCCGCGAGGATCGTCCAGCCCGGTTCGGCTATACAGATGATCGCGGCAACACGTGGGTTCCGGCCATAATGCAGCCGCTTCGGCAGCTCTTCGCGGCGGTTGCAGCTCATATGGTCGTGCGGCTTCAGAAGCGCGTCGTACACGCGGTTGTCGGTCGCGGCGGCGGGCTCGATCGCGGCATAGGGGCCGGTCTCGACAGCGATGATGCTCGGCAGGTCGATCAGGTCGGCAAGCTGGATGACGCGGCTCGCGTCGATCGCGCGCATGCCATGATCGGCGACGACGATGATCTGCGCGGACTGGTCCATCGCGGCGAGTCCGGCGACAAGATCGCCGATACGTGCGTCGACTTCGGTGATCGCGGCGTTCACTTCGGCGCTGTCGGGACCGAATTCGTGCCCTGCGCCGTCGACCGCCTCGAAATAGAGCGTCACGAAAGCGGGACGGATATCGGCGGGGCGCCGCATCCAGTCGAGGATCGTGTTGACGCGCTGCGCATAGCCGACATGCTCGTCGTAGCGCAGCCAGTCGGGCGGCCGGCTTTCGTGGATCGCGACCTCGCTCCCCGGCCAGAACATCGTCTCGCTCCGCACCCCTGCCTTGCCTGCGGTGATCCACGCCGGCTCGACCTCGTCCCACCAGAAGGGATCGAGCGACTGTTTCGGGTCGCCGAGGCTGAACTTCACGCCCGGGCGGCGCGGATCGATCATATTGTTGCCGACGATGCCGTTATTGTCGGGGCGCTTGCCGGTAACGATCGCATAATGGTTGGGAAAGGTCTTGGTCGGAAAGGACGGGCGCAGCTTGCCATGCGCGCCCCCGGCCGCGAGGCGCGACAGGTTCGGCGTGATGCCCCGGTCCAGATAATCGGCGCGGAAGCCGTCGATCGAGATCAGAACGGTAACGGGCTTGCGCTCGCCCTCCTCCTGCGCGTGCGCGGCGAAGGGAAGCAGGAGGGCGAGCAGCAGGGCGAAGAGGCGGTTCATGCCGGGGCCGCTATGCTCCTTGTGTGACCGTCCGGCGACAGGTCACGCCATCCTGATCCCGGCGACATCGCGTTCGACCACGCCCGTCGCGCGCTTCGAAAGCGTGTTCACCGGGGTCGTCACCTTGTCGACCACCATGAAATGCGTCTGCCAGGCGTCCCGGTTCACATCGCAGACGAGATAGCCGCGCTGGTCGTTCGCGAATTTGAGTTCGGGGTTCTGTCCGAGGAAAACGTCGGTCCCATTGCGCTTGTCGCTGCCATCGCCGCCCGACGAGATCGAGGTCGCGACGAATTCGGCGCCGACCACCTTGTCCCTGAGCACAAGGTCGCCGCAGAAATTCTGGTGCTCATCGCCGGTCAGCACGACATTATTCCTGAGCCCGGCCATGCGTGACAGGATGCGCTCGCGCGGGGCTTCGTAACCCGCCCAGCTGTCGAGATTGACGATCTTCTTGGGTTCGTCCGGCTTCCGCCGCCGGTCGAGCGACATCATCGTGACCTGCTGCGCAAGGGCGTTCCACGTCGCGCCGCTCTCGGCGAGATTGCGGCCGAGCCATTCCTCCTGTGCCTTGCCGAGCACCTGCGCATTCCTGTCGAACACGGCCGGGCAGGCGGGCTTGAAGCCGTCGTCGCACGGCTGGTCGCTGCGATACTGGCGCGTGTCGAGCAATTGCATCGCCATCAGGTCGCCCCATCGAAACTCGCGGTTCAGCGCGACCATCCCGCCGCGCGGGAGCAGCGCCTTGCGCACGGGCATATGCTCGTACCAAGCCTGCATCGCCGCCTGCTTCTTGAGCATGAATACTTCGGGCGAGGCGGCCTCGGGATCGTTGACGTCGAGTCCCAGCTTCCAGTTGTCGATGTCGGAGACCCAGTCGTTGCGGATCTCGTGATCGTCGAAACTCGACAGGAACGCGTGGACCGATCGCGCCGCCTGCAGGTCGATGTCGCCAAGCTGCTGCGCATAGGCTTGCCGGAAATCACTGACGTCGATCAGATTGCGAAAGGCGTGCTTGCGCACCGGGCGCGTCGGCAGCCCGGTGTTGAACAGATATTCCTCGCTATATTCATAGATGAAGTCGCCATAATGATAGACGAAGGCGAGGTCTTCGCGCGCGAGATGGCGATAGGCGCCGAAAAATCCTGCTTCGAAATGCTGGCATCCCGCGACGCCGAATTTCAGCGCGTCGGCTCTGGCGCCGGGTGCGGGCAGGGTGCGCGCGCGGCCGCGCAGGCTGCGCTCGCCGCCCGCGGTAAAGCGGTAATAATAAGGGCGGTGGGGCTGGAGCCCCGCGACCTCGACATGGACGCTGTGCGCGAGTTCGGGGCGCGCGAGCTCGGTGCCCCTGGCGACGACGTCGCGAAAGCCGCTGTCGCTTGCGACCTCCCAGTCGACCGGAAAATTCGCCAGCGGCATCCCGCCATGGCGTTCCATTGGTTCGGGCGCGAGACGCGTCCAGATGACGAAGCCGTCGCTCGCCGGATCGCCCGCCGCGACGCCGAGGCTGAAGGGAAATTCACGGAAAATGCCACCCTCGGCGCGCAGGATCGCGGGGGCGGCAAGACCGGCGAGTGTGGCCCCGGCAAGGAAGTGGCGGCGGTCGAACATGGCTGGGCTCCGTGGGGGCGAATCGAAGCCCCTGATAGCCCAGCCATATGTTTCATCAATGACCGATACGAGCGACGATCAGAACCACATCCGCGCCATCCACAGCGCCATCGCCACCATCATGACATTTTCGGTCAGCGAGACGAAGCCCAACGGCACCTTGCTGCTGCCGCCGACGCACGCGCATTTGATGTCGCGCTTGTCGATATAGACCGCCTTGAACACCGACGTCGCGCCGATGCTGCCGATGAAGAGCGCGACCGGGATCGACAGCCATGGCAGCGCGTGCGCGGTCATCAGCACGCCCGCGAGCCCCTCGGCGAAGGGATAGATGCTCGCATAGGGCACCCAGCGTCTGGCTAGCAGGTCGTAATTCAGAAACATCGTCGCGAACTTGTCGACGTCCTGCAGTTTCAGGAGCGCGAGGACGATCATGCTGAACGAGATGAACCATTCGGCGGCGCGCAGCGTGAAAATCTCGCCATAGACCGAGAAACTGGTGGCGAGCGCCATCAGCGCGGTCATCGAAAAGAGCGCGATGACGGGGATGTAGCTGGTGGCGTCGGGATCGACGACCTTCAGCCCGAAATGGCGGCGGAGGTCGTCATGCCCGCCGATGCGAACGCCGTCGATGAAGGTCTGCGGCGTCGTCTTGACGCCGTGCACGGCCTTGAACGCGTCGGTTTCCTCGCGCGTCGTCAGCCAGCGGTCGTCGACCGTATAGCCTTTGCTTTCGAGCAGATGTTTGGATTTGAGGCCATAGGGGCAGGTGTGCCCCGGCATGACCATGCGATGGAGGGTTGCTTGCTTTGTCATGCGCCCCATATAGCGTCCGTACCATGGTACGGAGTCAAGCGATGCAACTCACGATCGGAAAGTTTGCGACGGCGGGCGGT
>CBJKNR010000412.1:0-3558 GCA_966417555.1 uncultured Sphingopyxis sp. | reverse complement strand
CTCGCGCGCCTCGGCGATAAAGGTCAGATATTGCTCGACCAGCGCGAGGATTGAAATCTGCTTGAGATCGACCTTCTGGCCGCGCGCGAGCGCGAGCAGCAAGTCGAGTGGCCCTTCCCAGCTTTCGAGCGACAGCTGCAAGGCATCCTCGCGCTCGGGGACCGCCGGTACGATTTCGAAATCGAGCGGCAGCTCTTCCATCGACGATCAGGCCATCGCCAGCAGCGCGTCGCGCTGATCGACCAGCGTCGCAAACTCGCGCGCGTCGCTTCCGCCTGAAATCCGGTCCATCGCACCCTCCAGCCGCGCGCGCGACACGGTGCTGATCGGGTCGAGCGCATTCGCGATCCCGACCATATCATCCATCTTCGCCCAGCAGTTGAGCGCGATGTCGCACCCTGCCGCGATCGCGTCGGCGGCGCGCGACGGCACGTCGCCCGACAGCGCCTTCATGTCGAGATCGTCGGTCATCAGCAGCCCGTGAAAGCCGATGCGCTGGCGAATGACGCTGTCGATCACGACCGGCGACAGGGTTGCGGGACGGTCGGGATCCCAAGCGTCAAAGATGACGTGACAGGTCATCGCCATCGCGGCGTCGCGCAGCGCCGCGAACGGCGCGAGATCGGTCTGCAGGTCGCGATCGGGCGCGGCGACCGTCGGCAGCGCCTCATGCGTGTCGAGCAGCGCGCGGCCGTGGCCCGGGATATGCTTGACGATCCCGACCACCCCGCCGTCCTGCAATCCGCCAAGGATCGCGCGACCGAGCGCTGCGACGCGCATCGGCTCGCTGCCGAGCGCGCGGTCGCCGATCACGTCGCTCGCGCCCGGCTGGCGGACGTCGAGCAACGGCAGGCAGTCGACCGTGATGCCGACCTCGGCGAGCATCGCCGCAAGCGCCATCGCGTTGAGGCGGGCGGCCTCGATAGCACTGGCCGGAGCGCGGTCGTACAGCGCATCAAAAGCGGCACCACTCGGGAAAAGCGGCCATTCGGGCGATTTCATGCGCGCCACGCGCCCACCCTCCTGGTCGATCAGGATCGGCAGGTTGGCGCGGCCATCAAGCCCCCTAAGTTCGTCGGTCAGGCGCCGCAATTGCTCGCGGTTTTCGATATTGCGCCCGAATAATATATAGCCCGCAGGATCGCTGTCGCGAAAGAAGGCGCGCTCGTCGTCATTGAGGGTCAGGCCCGAGAGGCCGAAAATAGCCGGTATCATCGTCCATCAAACTCCATCGACCGCTGTCCCCTCAGACCTCGGCCCGGACCAGATCATGCCATAGCGGCCCGATTGCACCAACGCAGTCTGCGGCCAAGCGGGCCGAATCAGCGGACGACGACGCAATTTTCACCGGCAACGCGCAATTTACCGCACAAATTCGTCGCATTAGCGCTCGTTCCCGCCGATACGCGCAGGCGATAAACGGTACCGTCGCCGACCTTCGCAGGCGAGATCGATTTGCCGAGGTCGGCGAGATAGGCAAAGCGCTTCGACAGGCTGGTCCATGCCTTTGCCGCCGCGCCCTCGCTGCTGAAAGCCCCGAGCTGGATCACCGCTCCGCTCGAGGCGGCAGGCCCGGATCGGGTATCGGCAACGGGCGCCTTGGCGGCGGCAGCCTTTGCCTTGTCCGCGGGCTGAGGCTTCACAACGGCTGCTTTGGCCACAGCCGCCTTGTCGGCGGCAGCTTTCTTCGCTGCAGCTTCGCGCTCCTCCGGGGTCACGGCGGGTTCCTCGGGCATGCGCGTCGGGTCCACCCTGCCCGCGGGCTCGGCGCCTTCGCTTGCCGAAAAGCTCGCGTCGCCCTCGCCCTCGAACGTCTTCGCGCCGTCGGTTTTGGGCGCGACCTTATAGTCGCCCTGCTGTGCTGCGATCAGTTCGCCCTTGCCCCGTGCACCGCCGTTCTGGATCCACCACAGGCCGCCGAGCACAGCACCGATCAGCAAGAGCCCGCCGAGAACCATGACGAGCAGCCGCGCCGGCGAAACTTCGCCATCTTCCTCGAATCCGTCCGCAGCCTCAAGCCAGGGCAGCCTGTCCTCATCCTCCAGACCGAGCCCCGTATCGCCCTGCCCCGCATCCTTCCCCTCGGCCATCAATTCATCTCCTCGATCGCCTCTACCCCCATCAGGGACAGTCCGTTGCGGATAACCTGCCCGATTCCGTCGGCCAAATAAAGCCGCGTCGCGGTCAGTTCGGGGTCATTGTCGAGTACGATACGCGCCGACGGGTCGTCGTTGCCGAGATTATACCAGGCGTGGAAAGCCGCGGCGACGTCCGCCAGATAGAAGGCGATCCGATGCGGTTCGCGTGCCGAGGCCGCCGCTTCGACGATCCGCGGGAATTGTGCGAGCAGTTTGATCAGCCCGAGCTCATATCCGGTCAGGCGGGCCGGCGCGGGCGGGGGAAGCTCGATCCCCGCCTCCGCCGCTTTCTTGCGCAGCCGCGAAATCCGCGCATTGGCATATTGCAGATACCAGACCGGATTGTCGCGCGATGCCTCGACCACCTTGGCAAAGTCGAAATCCATCTGCGCGTCGGCCTTTCGCGTGAGCATCGTGAAGCGCACCGCATCCTTCCCGACCTCGTCGACGACATCGGCGAGCGTCACGAAATTGCCGGCGCGCTTTGACATCTTGAACGGCTCGCCATTCTTGAGCAGCCGTACCATCTGCACCAGCTTGACGTCGAAGCGCGTCTTGCCGCCGGTCAGCGCGGCGACCGCGGCCTTGATCCGCTTGACCGTGCCGGCATGGTCGGCGCCCCAGATGTCGATCAGCTCGTCGGCATTCTGGCTTTTCTGGAAATGATAGGCGAGGTCGGCGCCGAAATAGGTCCAGCTGCCGTCCGACTTCCTGATCGGACGGTCCTGATCGTCGCCGAACCGTGTCGAGCGGAACAGCGGCAATTCGACCGGCTCCCAATCCTCGGGCGTCTCGCCCTTCGGGGCTTCGAGCTGACCGTCGTAGACGAGATCATGGTCGCGGAGCCACTTTTCGGCGGCCGCGGGTTTGCCGGCGGCCTGCAATTCGGCCTCCGACGAGAAAAGGTCGTGATGGATGCCGAGCTTGGCGAGGTCGGCGCGGATCAGGTCCATCATTGCAGCGACTGCACGCGACCTGAATATCGGCAACCATACTTCGATAGGTTCATTTAGATACCGGCTGCCAAATTCGTCGGCGAGAGCCGCTGCGACTGGCAGGAGGTATTCCCCAGGATATAGCTTGGCTTCTGGATCTTCGATTTTCTCGAATTGGACATTGAGCCAAGGAAATTGTTCGACCGTAAAATCGCCGGTGTGACCCAGCACCTGAGCGTAACGCAGGTAGACGGACTTCGCGAGCACATCGACCTGCGCTCCGGCATCGTTGACATAATATTCGCGAATGACCTCATGCCCCGCATATTCCAGCAGCGCGGCAAGCGCGTCGCCGACGACGGCACCGCGGCAATGGCCGACATGCATCGGCCCGGTCGGGTTCGCCGAGACATATTCGACATTGACGCGCCGCCCCTGCCCCATCGTCGAGCGGCCATAGTCTCCGCCCTCGCTGAAGATCAGAG
>CBJKNR010000411.1:0-3578 GCA_966417555.1 uncultured Sphingopyxis sp. | reverse complement strand
GTCATTGCGAGCGGAGCGAAGCAATCCAGAGTGGGCCTCAACCGCTCTGGATTGCTTCGCTCCGCTCGCAATGACGGGCCGTGGTTACCCTCATTGCTGCATACGTAACTTGGCTTTGTCCCCTCCACAGCGGGCGTTGCCAAGTGCCGCGCGGCTCTCCTATAGGGAGCGCTTGCCGTAACGGCTAACTGCAAAGGAACCCTCCCTTGGCCAAAGCTCCCGCGCGCAAGTCTGCCGCGCCAACAACAAAGACTGCATCCACCCCGGCCCCCGCGTCCAATCGCGAGATGCCGCGCGATCCCGTTCCCTATGACGCGACGCCCGAGGAACTCGAGAAATTCTACCGTGAAATGCTGCTCATCCGCCGCTTCGAGGAGAAGGCGGGGCAGCTCTATGGCCTCGGCCTGATCGGCGGTTTTTGCCACCTCTATATCGGTCAGGAAGCCGTTGCGGTGGGTCTGCAGTCGGCGCTCGACGGCGACAAGGACAGCGTCATCACGGGCTACCGCGACCATGGCCACATGCTCGCTTACGGCATCGACCCCAAGGTCATCATGGCTGAGCTGACGGGCCGTGCCGCGGGCATCTCGAAGGGCAAGGGCGGCTCGATGCACATGTTCAGTGTCGAGCATAAATTCTATGGCGGCCACGGCATCGTCGGCGCGCAGGTGTCGCTCGGTACCGGCCTTGCCTTCGCGCACAAATATCGCGGCGACGGCGGCGTGGCGATGGCCTATTTCGGTGACGGCGCCGCGAACCAGGGGCAGGTCTACGAAAGCTTCAACATGGCGGAGCTGTGGAAGCTGCCGATCATCTTCGTGATCGAGAACAACCAGTACGCCATGGGCACGTCGGTCAACCGCGCGTCAGCCGAGGACCAGCTCTATCGCCGCGGCGAAAGCTTCCGTATCCCCGGCATGCAGGTCGACGGCATGGACGTGCTCGCGGTGCGCGGCGCGGCCGAAGCAGCGCTCGAATGGGTGCGCGCGGGCAAGGGCCCGGTGCTGATGGAACTCAAGACCTATCGCTACCGCGGCCACTCGATGTCCGATCCCGCCAAATATCGCAGCCGCGAGGAAGTGCAGGCGGTGCGCGACAAGAGCGACGCGATCGAACATCTGAAGAAGCTGATGACCGACGCGGGCATCCCCGAAGACAAGTTCAAGGATATCGACAAGGAAATCCGCCAGATCGTTGCGGAGTCGGCCGACTTTGCGGAAAGCGCCCCCGAACCCGAACTTCATGAACTTTATACCGACGTGCTGGTGGAGCAATATTGAGATGGCCATCGAATTGAAGATGCCGGCGCTGTCGCCGACGATGGAAGAGGGCACGCTCGCCAAGTGGCTCGTCAAGGAAGGCGACACGGTGAAGTCGGGCGATATTCTCGCCGAGATCGAAACCGACAAGGCGACGATGGAATTCGAAGCCATCGATGAGGGCACGATCGGCCAAATCCTCGTTGCCGAGGGCACCGACAATGTGAAGGTCGGCACCGTGATCGCGACGATCACGGGCGAGGGCGAGGAAGCGGCCGCTCCGGCTGCTGCGCCTGCACCGGCCGCCGCTCCCGAGCCCAAGGCAGAAGCTCCGGCTCCGGCGCCTGCCGCCGCTCCGGCTGCGGCGCCTGCTGCCACTGAACGCGCTTCGGACCCCGCGATCCCGGAAGGCACCGCGATGGTCCGCCTGACGGTGCGCGAAGCGCTGCGCGACGCGATGGCCGAGGAAATGCGCAAGGACGACCGCGTCTTCGTGATGGGCGAGGAAGTCGCCGAATATCAGGGCGCGTACAAGGTCACGCAGGGCCTGCTCGAGGAGTTCGGGGCTAGCCGTGTCGTCGACACTCCGATCACCGAATATGGTTTCGCCGGGCTCGGCACCGGTGCCGCAATGGGTGGCCTGCGGCCGATCATCGAGTTCATGACCTTCAACTTCGCGATGCAGGCGATCGACCACATCATCAACTCGGCGGCGAAGACCAACTATATGTCGGGCGGTCAGATGCGCTGCCCGATCGTGTTCCGTGGGCCGAACGGTGCCGCGGCGCGTGTCGGCGCGCAGCACAGCCAGAATTATGGCCCGTGGTACGCGAGCGTCCCCGGGCTGATCGTGATCGCGCCCTATGACGCCGCCGACGCCAAGGGGCTGATGAAGGCGGCGATCCGTACCGAGGATCCCGTCGTCTTCCTCGAAAACGAGCTGCTCTATGGCCGCAGCTTCGACGTTCCCGAGGTCGAGGACTTCGTCCTGCCGATCGGCAAGGCGCGGATCATGCGCCAGGGTAGCGACGTAACGATCGTCAGCTATTCGATCGGCGTCGGGCTTGCGCTCGAAGCCGCCGACCAGCTGGCGGGCGAGGGGATCGATGCCGAGGTCATCGACCTCCGCACGCTCCGCCCGCTCGACACCGCGACGGTGCTCGCCAGCCTCAGGAAGACGAACCATCTCGTCGTCGTCGAGGAAGGCTGGCCGACCTGTTCGATCGCCAGCGAACTCGCGATGGTCGCGATGGAGCATGGCTTCGACGATCTCGACGCGCCCGTCATGCGCGTTTGCAACGAGGATGTGCCGCTGCCCTATGCGAACAACCTCGAAAAGGCAGCGCTCGTCGATACGCCGCGCGTCGTGGGTGCGGTGAAGGCGGTCCTCAATCGCGCCTGACGATCCGGAGACGGCTTTCTATCCCGACATGCGCGATCCGCGCGTCATGGTCGCCGTGCCGCAATCGCGGCGCGCGGCCATGGCGGCGCTGTGGGGCTTGGCCGCGCGGCTGACCAGGCTGCTCCTCGACGCGCGCGAGCCGCTGATCGGTCAGATCAAGCTCGCCTGGTGGCGCGACATGGCGGCGATGATTGCGAGTGACCCGGCGGCGCTGCCAAAGGGCGAACCGCTGCTGGCCGAACTTCAGGCAAGCTGGGCGGGGCAGGGCGGGCTCGACGCGCTCGTCGACGCGGCGGAAGCGATGCTGCTCGCCGAGAGCGTTGCAGAGCGGCACGCCGCCTCGGAACGCTTCGGCGGACAGCTGTTTGCACTGTCCGGCGGCACCGAGGCGGGCGGGAAGCGCTGGGGTTTCTTCTGGGGCGCCGGGGTCGAGGAAGGCGAGCGCGACGCGCGCGAACTGCTCGAACATGCGAAGGGCTGCGATACGGCTCCTCGCAGGCTTTTCACCGGAAGCCGGGCACTGTTGATGCTCGACCGCTGGGCCGCCTTGATTGCGCATCGCGACGGCGAGCGCCAATTGCGCAGCGAGGGCCTCCTCCTCCTTCGCATCGGTCTTTTCGGCCGCTGACGACCAAAAAACGCGCCGGGGGTGGAAATGACGCCCCCAAGCCTCTATCTTCATCGCAACAAACGGGGTCGCAGGGGACAATGCGATGTTCAACGGGCTGGTCGCCTATCTCGATTCGATCAAGGCGCGCGACCCTGCGCCGCGGTCGCGCTGGGAAATATTGCTCTATCCGGGTCTGCTCGCGGTCGGCATGCACCGCATCGCGCACTGGCTGTTCGAGGCGCGGCTGTTCTTTCTCGCGCGCTTCATCAATCACCTCTCGCGCTTCCTGACCGCGATCGACATCCAT
>CBJKNR010000410.1:0-3578 GCA_966417555.1 uncultured Sphingopyxis sp. | reverse complement strand
CGCCGAACGGGCCGAGGCGATAGGCAGCGGCGACGACCGCGATGCACGGCAGGAAGGTCAGCGGGAAAGAAGCCTGCGTGAAAGTCAGGAGGGTGACGAGGCCCGCGCCGGTCAGGATCGCGGTCGCTTCGGCTTTCATCGCCGTCGATGCATTGCCCAGCGCGTTGGTCTCGACCATGCGCGCGAGCATGACGATCGGCGGCGTGACGATCAGCATGCCGAGCAGCACGGTGGTCAGCCAGGACAGGAAGAAATCGAGGTTCGATCCGCCGAGCATCCCGACGAGCGCCCAGGCGATGGCAGCGCTGACCACGCTCGCGCCGAGCGCCGCGATACAGAAAACGGCGACCGAGCGCGGCACCATGAACGACAGTTCGCGCGGCGCGCGGCGGCGGCGGATCAGCCAGAGCGCGACCGCGGCCTCGCATCCGTTCGCCACGCTGTAGGCAAGGCCGGAGGCGAGCGGAACGCCGCTCCACAGGTTCGCCGCGAGGCTCGCCGTGGCCATGCCCGCGAACGACGCGGCGCGCACGCCCGCGCGGTCGGGCATCAGCAGCAACAGCGCAAGGAAATAACCGCTCGACGGCCAGACCGCGGCGATATTGTCGGCCCCCTTCGTCGCCTGCAGCGACAGACTTGCCAGCAGGAAATATCCCGTCGCGGTCAACAGGAACCAAAAGACCGCCTCGACTCTGGGGGACAGCGACTGGGTCATGCCGCCAGATAAACAGAAACTGGAAAATAAACCGCTAATTTATTCGGGCGCCGCCGCGCCGCTCCGATGCGTGGAGATCAGCCGCCCCGCGCCTGTTGCGGGCATCATCCGACACCGCCGAAGGTCAGCCCGACAACTTCGGCGACCCTGGCCTCGTCCCATTCGATGCGCCGGTCGAGGATCAGCATCGCAAGGCCGTGTACCAGCGCCCACGCGTGCAGCGCCGCCGTATCGGGATCTTCGACACCGGGCAGCGCCTCGCCGACGCCCGCGCGCAGCAGGTTATAGGCGACCTCGCCGCCATCCTTGCTCTCGTCGGGGCAGCGTTCGGACATTTGCCGCGTGAAGCTCAGCCGGAACAGCGCGGGCTCCTCGTGCGCGAAGCGGACATAGGCGATGCCTGTCGCCTTGAACCCCGCGACGCCGCCGCCGGCCTTCAGCCACGCCTGCGCCTGCAGCGCGCCCAAGCGCCGCAGCCCTTCGTCGGCGAGCGCGTCGAGCAGCGCCTCCTTGTCGGGGAAGTGGCGGTAAAGTGCGGTCGCGCTGACCCCGACGTCGCGGGCGAGCGCGCGCAGCCCGAGTTCGGCGCCGTCTTCCTCCCCCAGCCGTTTGAGCCCCGCGGCGATCACCGCCGCGCGCAGATCGCCATGATGATAGGCGCCCGCCGCCTTCGCGCCGTCACCTTTTATGTTGACACTGTTATCTTTGCTTGCCATGTTGTCACTGTAAACATATCGAGTCGCCAGCGCAACCCCACGCCACGCGACACCTTCGCCAACTTCCGCAAGGAGCATCCCCATGGCAAGCAATGTCGAAACCCTGATTCGGGGCGTCGTGACCAAGGGCATCGGCAAGGTCGCCGATTTCAATCGCAAGCGCCTGCCCCGCCCGACCGACGGTCACCCCTTCCTGACCGGCATCCACAGGCCGATGGACGAGGAATTCACGCTCGAAGAACTCCGCGTCGATGGCGAAATCCCTGTCGAACTCAAGGGCCGTTACCTGCGCAACGGCCCGAACCCCGCCGTCGCACCCGATCCCGCGAGCTATCACTGGTTCACCGGCGCGGGCATGGTGCATGGCATCCGCATCGAGGGCGGCAAGGCCGACTGGTACCGCAACCGCTGGGTCCGCGGCAGCGAGGCCTGCGAAGCGCTTGGCGAGGAACTGCCTCCCGGCCCGCGCGAAGACCGCAACGACGCGCCGAACACAAATGTTGTCGGCCTTGCCGGCCGCACCTTCGCGATCGTCGAGGCGGGCGGCAAGCCGGTCGAACTCGGTTACGAACTCGACACCATCGCGCACAACCCCTTCGACGGCACCCTGATCGGCGGCTACACGGCGCACCCGCACCACGATCCGGCGACAAACGAAATGCACGCGATCACCTATCGCGGCGACGAGCCGAACAAAGTGTGGCACGTCGTCCTGGACAAGGATGCGCATGTCATCCGCGAGGAAGCGATTGCCGTGAGCGATGGTCCGTCGATCCACGACTGCGCGATCACCGAAAACCATGTGCTCGTCTTCGACCTGCCCGTGACCTTCTCGATGAAGATGCTGCTCGCCGGCTATCGCTTTCCCTACGCATGGAATGAAGCGCATCAGGCGCGTGTCGGCCTTCTCCCCCGGAACGGCAGCGGTGACAGCATCATCTGGGTGCCCGTCGAGCCCTGCTATGTCTTCCATCCGGCGAACGCGTTTGAAACGGCCGACGGCAAGGTTATCGTCGATGTCGTCGCGCACGAGACGATGTTCGCAGAATCGAAGTACGGTCCCGACAGCCGCAAGTCACGGATGGAACGCTGGACGATCGATCCCCGCGCCGGCACGACCACCCGCGCAGTCATCCACGACCATGCGCAGGAATTCCCGCGTTATGATGAGCGGCTGACGACGAAGCCCTATCGCTACGCTTATACGATCGCGATCCCCGACGGCGTGTCAGCCGAATGGGCGCTCGCGGATACACGGCTGTTCAAGCATGACCTCGACAACGGCACGACCGCTATCCACGACTTCGGCCCCGGCCGCCATCCCGGCGAGTTCGTCTTTGTTCCGCGCAGCGAGAGCGGGGACGAGGATGACGGCTGGCTGATCGGTCTCGTCGTCGACATGAACGACGAGACGACCGACCTCGTCATTCTCAACGCAGACGATTTTAGCGGGTCACCGCGAGCTGTCGTTCACCTGCCACACCGGATTCCTCCCGGGTTTCATGGAAACTGGATCGCGGATTGACGATATCGGGGCGCGCCATCAGCGCCTCGGTCACCCTGAGTGACCGTTCGTTGTCGACATCGATCGCTGTCGCCCCGTTGCTTATCAGCAGCGGGGCGACATCCACTTTCAGCTGCCGCGAGATGCGCCGGAAGATATGGTGGATCGGGCCGAGCCCAAAACGGAAGCGGAGCAGGTTGATGAGACCGAAAGCCTGCATCACGCGCAGCGGTTTCTTCACGAACTGGCCCCCGCCGCGAAATGCCTCTGCCGCCTTGAGCGCAGACGGATGGCCGATCCAGTAGGCGTTGCAGTTCGATACGGCGACATCCGAAAATTCATAGAAGCGGCGCTGCCCTTCGGAATGCACCGCCAGCACATCCTCGCGCCGCGCGAGTGCGACGCCTGCGTCGGCACCGAGCCGCGCGGCCTCGGCGCCGATCTCGGCGATCGTCGCCGGAGTGAGCAGGCAGTTATCGGCCGTTGTTATGAAGAGCGGAAATTCCGCCTTGTCAGCGACGCCGAGCACCGAGTCCGCAAGATTGTCGGCTGCGGACACAACCACCAGCCTCTCGCCGAGCCGTTCCACGACGGAATCGGCGAGATTATCGAGAAGTTTTTCATGATGCGTCGAAACAAAGAC
>CBJKNR010000409.1:0-3585 GCA_966417555.1 uncultured Sphingopyxis sp. | reverse complement strand
CGTCGATCCTGACGTCGCGCGCCTCGCCTTTCCGGGCGGCGGGCGCGATATGGTCGATGCCTGGTTCGCCGACATCGACGCGGCGATGGAGCAGCGCTGGCCCGCCGAAAAACTGGCGACACTCCAGATTCGCGAGCGGATCACGACGCTCGTCGAAACGCGCATCGACCTGCTCGCGGGAACCCGCGAATCGCTCCGCCGCGCGCTCGCGCTGCTCGCGCTCCCGACCAATGCGCCGCACGCCGCGAAGCTCGGCTGGCGCGCCGCCGATCATATGTGGCGGCTCGCAGGCGACACCGCGACCGATTATAACCACTACAGCAAGCGCGCGATCCTCGGTGCCGTCTATGGCTCGACGATGGCGGTGTTCCTGAACGACGAAAGCGACGGCCTTGCCGACACACGCGCCTTTCTGGCGCGCCGCATCGATCAGGTGATGCGCTTCGAAAGCTGGAAGCACCGCCGCGCCGCGCGCAGCATCGAGCGCCCCAGCCTCGCGCGCTTCGTCGGGCGGCTGCGCTATCCCGGTCGCTGAACGCCCGAGATAAAGGACTGGCGCCGCGCGGTTGTTATTGATAATCGCTCGCAAATGACTGCTTTGCTCGACAAGTCGCCGCTCGGCGTCGCGGTGCGGATCGCCCGCATCGACTGGAATGCCATGTCCGACGACGAGGGACGCCGCCTCCGCGAATTCGGCCTGATGGAAGGGTGCGAGGTCACCCCGCACCATCGCGGCAGCATCTTTTCGCGCGACCCGCTCGCGCTGACCGTCGGCCGCATGAAGGTGATCATCCGCGCGCGGCAGGCCGCCGCGATCGAAGTCGAGCCCGCAGCATGACCGGCGCCATCCCCTCGATCGCGCTCGTCGGCAATCCCAATGCCGGCAAGTCGAGCCTGTTCAACGCGCTGACCGGCGCGCGGCAGAAGATCGCCAATTATCCCGGCGTCACCGTCGAGCGGAAGGCGGGGCATGCGAGCTTTGCCGACGGGCGGCCGCTGTCGCTCATCGACCTGCCCGGTACCTACAGCCTGACGCCCGCGAGCCTCGACGAAGCGGTGACGCGCGATGTCGTGCTCGGCCGCCAGGAAGGCGAAAAGCGCCCCGACGCGCTGATCGTCGTGCTCGACGCCGCGAACCTCGACAATCATCTCTGTTTCGCGCTCGAATTGCTCGCGCTGAACCTGCCGACCGTCATCGCACTCAACATGGTCGACCTCGCGACACGCGACGGGTTGACGCTCGACGCCGAGCGGCTGTCGAGGGAACTCGGCGTACCCGTGGTGTCCACCGTCGCGGTGCGCAAGCGCGGGCTCGCCGAATTGCTCGCAGCGGTCGATGGCGCGATCCGCTCGCACCAGCCGCGCGAAGCCGTTCCGGCGCCGCAAAACGACGCCGCGCTTCACCAGCGCGCCCGCGCAATGGCAAAGTCCGCGATCCTGACCGAAACGCCGGTGCGGCGCTGGACGCAGCGCGTCGACAATGTCGTGCTCCATCCGGTCCTTGGCCTCATCATCCTTGTCGCGCTGATGTTCGTGATGTTCCAGGCGGTCTTTTCCTGGGCGACGCCCTTTGCCGACGCGCTCGAAGGCGGGGTCGGCATTCTCCAGGGCTGGGTGGTCGACACCTTCCCCGACAATTTCCTGCGCGGGCTCGTCGTCGAAGGCCTGCTCGCGGGCGTCGGCGCGGTCGTCGTCTTCCTGCCGCAAATCCTCATCCTCTTCCTTTTCATCCTGCTGCTGGAAGCATCGGGTTATATGACGCGCGCGGCCTTCCTGATGGACGGGCTGATGGGCAAGGTCGGGCTGTCGGGGCGCGGCTTCATCCCGCTTCTGTCGAGTTTTGCCTGTGCCGTCCCCGGCATCATGGCGACGCGCGCGATTCCCGACGAGAAGGATCGGCTGACGACGATCCTGATCGCGCCATTGATGACCTGTTCGGCGCGGATGCCGGTCTATACGCTGATTATCGGCGCCTTCATTCCCGCGCAGACGGTCGGCGGGACGCCGATCGGGCTGCAGGGGCTCGTGCTGTTCGGGCTGTTCATCAGCGGGATCGTCGGCGCGCTGCTCGTCGCCTTCTTCCTCCGCCGTTCGGTGACCAAGGGCAATGCGACAGGCTTCATGATGGAAATGCCGCGCTATCAGTGGCCGCGTCTCAACGACATCGTCATCGCGCTGTGGCAGCGCGCGTGGATATTCCTGCGCCGCGCCGGCACGATCATCGCCGCGACGACGGTCGTCCTCTGGCTGCTTCTCACCTTTCCGCAGGCACCGGCGGGCCAGAGCCAGGTCGAATATAGCGCCGGCGGCCGCATCGCGAGTGCGCTGGAAGTCGTCGTCAAGCCGATCGGCTTCAATCATGACATCGCGCTCGCGCTGATCCCCGCGATGGCCGCGCGCGAAGTAGCGGTATCGGCGATGGCGACGGCGAACGCCATCGATGCGGGCGACGACGAGGAGGCGATGGCCGAGCAACTCGGCGATCGCATCGCGGGCCGCTGGAGCATCGCAACCGCGCTCGCCTTCCTCGCCTGGTTCGTTTTCGCACCGCAGTGCATTTCGACCATCGCGATCACCCGGCGCGAGACCAACGGGTGGAAATGGCCCATGTTCATGGTTGGCTATTTGTTCCTGCTCGCCTATGCCGCTGCTGGTATCACTTACTGGACGGCCGTCGCCTTCGGACTCGGCTGATCCTCCCAATCTTCAAGCGGAGCGGAGCGGCGGATGGCTGGCAGCGTCAACAAGGTAATTCTCATCGGCAATCTCGGCGCCGATCCCGAAATCAAATCGTTCCAGAACGGCGGCAAGATCGCCAATATCCGCATCGCGACCAGCGAGCAGTGGAAGGACCGCATGTCGGGCGAGCGCAAGGAGCGCACCGAATGGCATAATGTCGTAATCAACGGCGAAGGGCTGGTCGGGGTGGTCGAGCGTTACCTCAAAAAGGGCTCGAAGGTTTACATCGAAGGCTCGCTGCGCACCCGCAAATGGCAGGACCGCGACGGCAACGACCGCTACACGACCGAGGTGGTGATCGCGGGCATGGGCGGCACGCTGACCATGCTCGACGGCGCGCCGGGCGGCGGTGGCGGATCGCGCGGCGGCGGCGATTGGGCCGGCGGCGCATCGAGCAGCGGCGGCTGGGATCAGGGCGGTTCGTCGGGCGGCAGCTCGGGCGGCGGCTGGAACCAGGGCGGCGGCGGCAGCTCGGGCGGCGGGCGTCCGCCGTTCGACGACGATCTGGACGACGACGTCCCGTTCTGAGGTTTTTGAGCGATGGCAAGTGACCTGCTGACCGCCGCGGACGTCGCGCGCGGTGTATGCCGTTTGTTCGCACAGCAGGGGCTGGTCGCGATCCCCGAAGTCACGCTGCCCAACGGGCGGCGCACCGACCTCACCGCGATCGACGCCAAGGGAAACATGGTGGCGGCGACCATAACGCTCAATTTCTTCTTCGGCTCGGGACTCATGGTGCCGGGCACCGGCATCCTGCTGAACAACCAGATGGACGATTTCTCGGCAAAGCCGGGCACGCCGCGGCCGAACGACTGCTGACCGATGATGAGCAGCCCGCCTCCGCGG
>CBJKNR010000408.1:0-3586 GCA_966417555.1 uncultured Sphingopyxis sp. | reverse complement strand
GCCGCCCCCTTTTGTTACATCCTGAAACTGGCGCGGACGTAATAATAGCGTCCGGGCAGATCATAGGCGGTGGGATCGAAATTGTTGAGGTCGCAGCTGATGCACCCCGGCGCCTTGACGTTGAACAGATTGTTCACGCCGAGCGCGAAGCCGAACGCCTCGGGATCCTCCGCCGGGAACCAGCGCAGCTGGAAGTCGGTGTAGAAGCGCGCCTTCAACCTGTTGTCGTCGGCGAGCGGTTCGCGGATTGCCGAGACATAGCGGCCGGTCAGCGTCGCGCCGATCGACTTGCCGTCCCAGTCGAGGATGCCGACCGACTTCCATTTGGGGAAGGCTTGGCTCGGGCTGCCCTGTTCGGTACCTTCGCGGCTGACGACGAGCCGGCCGTCGGCGGTCGGCACGATCAGGTCATATTTCGTCAGGATCGTATTGTTCCAGGTGAAGCCGAAGCGCCCGGCCGAGGTTTCCTGCGTCCGGTAGCTCAAATTGACGTCGACGCCCTGGGTGCGGATGCCGGCGATATTCTGGAGCAAACCTTCGACGAAGGTCAGCTGGCCGCCCGCGGCGCGGGTGACGAGCGCGCACGCGTCGGCGTCATTCTGTCCGACGCATTGCGCCAATGTGATCTCGGCATTCACCGCCTGGATCGCGCCCTTGACCTTGATGTCGTAATAATTGGCCTCGAGCGACAGGCCGGGGATGAACGAGGGGCTGTAGACGCCGCCGAAGATCCAGCTCCGCGAGCTTTCGGGGGCGAGATCCTGATTGCCGCCGACGAGCACCGAGATTTGCGGATTGGCCTGCGCATAGCCCGCGGCGGGCACGCCCTGCGCGATGCAATTCGCCTGCACCGTCGCATTGTTGTTCCAGTTCTGCCCCGTCGTGGTCGAGGTCGAGCAGGGGTCGTTGATCGACTGGTCGAAGCGCGACTGGGTGCCGAACAGCTCGCCGATCGACGGCGCGCGGAAACCCTCGGCATAGGAGGCGCGGAGGCGCAGGTCCTCGACCGGTTTCCAGTTGACCCCGCCCTTCAGCGTCGTCGTCGAGCCCGAGGTTGAATAATCCGACCAGCGCACCGCGCCGGTGAGTTCGAGCAGGTCGAAGAAGGGGGTGCCCGAAAGGATCGGCGCGCTGAGTTCGGCATAGGCTTCCTTGACATTGTAGCTGCCGCGGGTCGGGAGCGCAGGAATGTCCGAGCTGAAGCCCGCGGCGACGATCGGGTCGGGATCGAAGCTGCCTTTCAGCTTGCGATACTCGACCCCGACCGCGACGCCGAGCGGGCCGCCGGGCAGGTCGAACAGGCTGCCGGTGACGTTCGCCGAGGCGCTGAAGGTCGACTGGCGGCTGCGGTCGCGCTGGGTGAACATCACATAGTCGAGCATCGGCTGGGTGATCGACCCCTCGCCGCCGAAGATGTTGAAGGGCACGCAGTCGCCGGTGCAGTCGGCGACCGGGCCGAGCGCGCGGCGCAGGCGGTCGGAGTTGATGTTGCCGAACATCGTCTGCTTCGCCTTGTTGCGGCCATAGGCGGCATTGACGTCCCAATACCATTTGCCGCCGCCGACGTCGAAGCTGCCGTCGAGCGTCGCGACGCCGTAGATCGTCGTCACCGTCTGGTTGAAGCGGCGCGGGCCGCCCTCGACGAAGCGGCGGTAGACGAGATCGGTATTGCTCGCGTCGAGCGTCACGCCGAAGGGGTTATAGGGGTTGGTGGCATCGACGGTGATCGCGTCGAGCACCGGGGTCAGCCCCGCGGCGGGGCCGAAACCGAACGGCAAAGGCGCGGCCTGGTTCTTCGATTTGCGCTGGTTCCAGATGCCGCGCACCGAGAAGTTGATGCTGTCCGAAAGCTCCTGCCGCGCGTTGATGAAGGCGCCATAGCGTTCGACCGGAATCTGGAGATAGTTGAACGGGCCGAAATTGAAGCGGTCGGCGTCGCCGAAGGCCTTGAAATCGCTTGCCGGATCGGTCGGATTGCCGGGGTTGTAGATGGGGTTGCGGCCGATTACCGGGCCGCGCAGCGTCAGGTCGTTTCGCGCCCCGGGCGCGCCGAAGACGATAAAGCGTCCGAGCGGCACGAAGCCCGAGCAGCCGCCGTCGAGGCAGGTGTCGGAATAGGGCGCCGGGAAGCGCGAGATGTCGCGGCTGCCTGCGAGGACGCCGCCCTGATGGACATAGTTGGCGCCGACGACGATCTGGGTCGGGCCGCGGCCGTTGCCCCAGCTGACCTGCGCGCTCTTGGTAAAGCCGTCGCCCTGGCCATAGCCGCCGACCTGCGCGCTCGCGCGCAGCCCTTCCTGGCTCTGTTTGGTGATGATGTTGACGACGCCGGCGATCGCGTCGGAGCCATAGATCGCCGAGGCGCCGTCCTGCAGCACCTCGATGCGCTCGATCGCGCTTTCGGGGATCGAGTTGAGGTCGGTCGAGCCGGGGACGCCGCTCGCCGAGGCGCCGTTCACATAGCGGATGCCGTCGACGAGCACGAGGACGCGGCGCGACCCCAGATAGCGCAGGTCGATTTCGGCCGCGCCGGCGCCGACGCCGCCGCCGTCGGGCGGATTGCCGAGATTGCCGCTGTTGTTGAACTTGCTGTTGAGGCCGCCGCCCGAGCTCGGCAGGCGCTGGAGCACGTCATTGACCGAATTGAGGCCGGTCTTCGCGATGTCCTCCTGTCCGACGTGGACGATCGGCGCGTCCTGGTCGAGCGGGTCGCGGCGAATGCGCGAGCCGGTGACGACGATGGTTTCCCCCGAGGTTTCGGCGCTGATGTCCTGCGGCGGGGCGGCCTGCTGGGCGTGGGCGGGGGCGATATTCCCAAGAGCCGCGGCGACGGCGATACTTGCCGCGCCCGACCGGGCAAAATGCTGATACCCTTTCATAATCCTCTCCTCCTGTCGTTTTCAGGCCTTTGCGGCCAGCCGCTTTTTTGCAGCCGCGTCTGCAACGCGCGGGAAACGACATGGATGAGAGGAAAGCGCCCGCCGGGCGATAATGTTCGGGCACTGTGGCCTTGAAGCAACAGGCCCGGCGGGCAGGAAACGGTGGGTTAGAGCTGCTCGAGCATATGATCGGCGCTCGATACCTTGAATTCGCCTGGCGCTTCGACGTTGAGCTGTTCGACGACACCGTCGTTGACGATCATCGAAAAACGCTGCCCGCGCTTGCCCATGCCGAAGGCGGTGCCGTCCATCGTGAGGCCCACGGCCTCGGCAAAGGCGCCATTGCCGTCGGCGAGCATGGTGACGCTGTCGCCGGCGCTCGCGCTCTTGCCCCACGCACCCATCACGAAGGCGTCGTTGACCGCGGTGCAGACGATTTCGTCGACGCCCTTGGCTTTCAGCTCATCGGCCTTGTCGACGAAGCCCGGCAGATGCTTGGCCGAGCAGGTCGGGGTGAAGGCGCCGGGGACCGAGAAGAGCGCAACCTTGCGGCCCTTGAAATAAGACCGGGTCTCGTCGCTGAAGTCTGCGCTGGTGACGGCGCTGCGATAGGTCACTTGACCACCCGGTGGAGCTGGCCTTCCGATTCCAGATCGGCATCGACCATGATCTTGCCGAGTGGCGAGTCAGCGAGTTTCACGGATACG
>CBJKNR010000407.1:0-3592 GCA_966417555.1 uncultured Sphingopyxis sp. | reverse complement strand
TGGCCCCGGAAATCGGCTATGACAAGGCCGCCAGGATCGCAAAACACGCGCATGAGACAGGCAGCACCTTGAAGGAAGCCGCGCTCGATCTCGGCTATGTCGATGCCGCGACCTTCGACCGCGTGGTCGATCCGCGCACGATGCTGGGGCCCGGGGGGTGAACGGAACCCGCAGGGCCTTCCGGGGATTGACGAGGGGAAGGAGAGAGGAAGATGATCGGTCGCATCGTAGGCGGCGTTCTCGGCAGCGCCATCGGACGCCAGAAAGGCAATCATCCCGTCGCGGGCGCCGTCATCGGCGCGGGCACATTGTTCGCGGCACGGCGCCTTTTCCCGCAGCGCTACGCGGTGCTCGCGGCGACCGTCGCGGCGGGCTATCTCACCAAGAAATGGGCCGAGCGGTCCGAAGCGCGCAAGGCCGCGCGCGAGGCGCATGCGCTTGATCCCGCGCTGGCGAATGCGGGGGTCGTCGATACCTATGCCGGGACCGCCGATGTCCCGCCCGACGGCCAGACGATCGGCGATGCATTGCCGCCCGCGATTCCGCTCCAGGGAAATGGACGGAGCGGCGCGCTTCACTGACGCGGCTTTCGCCGGGTTAACCTCATCCTCATCATGGCGCGCTAATGAGCGGTCATGCGCTTCAATCCGCCCGGCTTTCGCACCGTCATGCTGCTCGTCTTCGGCTTTGGGCTGAAGTCGCTGAGCAATGTGCTTGAGCGCGCGGGCGACCTTGCCAGCGATCCGGGAGTTCGCCTCTTCAATCATGTGTCCGCGCTCGTCGTGCTCATCGCTGCCGGGGCCTGTTTCATATGGGCTCTGAAGCTGATGTTTTTCGACAAACCGCGCGGGCCGAAGGAAGCGCAGGCGGCGCCCGAAGCGCCGCCGCAACATGTCGACATCTATCCCGCCGAGGCAAGTTTCGATCCCGACGCCGCGCTCGCCCGCTACATGAGCAACCGGACGGGTGCCGACCTCGATGATCTGCCTTCGCCCAAGCCCGGAAGCTTTGGCCGCAAGGGCCTGTAACGGGTCCGGCGGCGCTAGGCGCCGGCCTGCCAATCCCTGATCGCCTCGACGGGCGCGACCAGCATCAATATGTTGAGCGTCAGATTGTCGCGGATCGTCCAGAGGGTGAAAAGCTCGAAGACGATCGCGAGCGCGACCGTCGCCCACCAGCGCATCCGGCTCGCCGCAACGAAGCCCAGCACCATGAACAGCGTGTCGCTCACCGAATTGAGCACCGAATCGCCCGAATAGCCGAACGCCATCGTCACTTCGCGATAGCGGTCGATGATCATCGGCGAGTTTTCGAGGATTTCCCACGCGCCCTCGACCCCGATCGCGATCGCGAGCGGTACCCAGAGCGGGCGGCCGGGCATGATCCACCGCAGCACGCCATAGAAGATGAAGCCGTGGATCACATGGCTGAAGCTGTACCAGTCCGAAATCTGCTGGCTGTTCTGGTTCGACTGGACGGTGCCGTGCCACAGGCTGACCGTCCCGCACGGGCAGATCGGCGGGCGGCCCATGCCGAGCAATATCGCCGCGAGCAACGCCACCAGCCCCGCTGCGACCAGCCAGCCCGTCCGCGAAATCCCCCCGACCATTGCCGCCCTTCCCGCTTGACCCCGATCATGCTTGACCAGCGTGCCCTCTCGCGCAATTAGCGCCCATGGCTGAAAGCGTCCACCTGAACCGCCGCGGCGTGTTGTTCGTCCTCTCCTCGCCCTCGGGCGCGGGCAAGACCACCATCTCGAGAATGATGCTCGAGGCCGACAGGGATATCGCGCTCTCGATCTCGGCGACGACGCGCCCGCCGCGTCCCGGCGAGGTCGACGGCGTCCATTATCACTTTGTCGACACCGAAACCTTCAAGAAGATGGCCGCCGACGGCGAATTCCTCGAATGGGCGCATGTCTTCGGCCACCGCTACGGCACGCCGCGCGCGCCGGTCGAGGCAATGCTCGCCGCGGGCAAGGATGTGCTGTTCGACATCGACTGGCAGGGCGCGCAGCAACTCTATCAGGAGGCCGGCCCCGACGTCGTGCGCGTCTTTGTCCTGCCGCCGACGATGGAGGAACTCGAACGCCGTCTGCGCAGCCGCAACACCGACAGCGACGAGGTGATCGCCGCGCGCATGGAGCGCGCCGCGAACGAGATCAGCCACTGGGACGGCTATGACTATGTGCTGATCAACGACAATGTCGAAGGCTGTTTCGACGAGGTGCGCGCGATCCTGCGCGCCGAGCGGCTGAAGCGCCGCCGCCAGATCGGGCTGATCGGCTTCGCGCGCGACCTGATCCGCGCGGTGCCGGATGCGGACAAGAAGCTGTGACACCTATCGTCATTGCGAGCGAAGCGAAGCAATCTCCAGCGGTCGGTCCAGTGCAAGGCCGATAGCCGGGGATTGCCGCGTCGCCTTCGGCTCCTCGCAATAACGGCATCAGGCCGGTCTCGCCAGCTTCGCCTCCAACTCCGCGACCATCTCCGCCCGCAGCGGTTTCGCCTGCCCGTCGGTGCGGCACACGACCACCGTATCGCACGTCGCGATCGCGCGGCCGTTCTGGAACATCGCCTGCACGATCGTCCAGCTCGAGGTGCCGAGCCGGCCGATGCCCGTCGCGATCTGGACCGGATCGGGGAAATTCCCCTCGGCGAGATAGTTGATCTCGACCGCCGCGACCATCGTGCGCTCGTTCGTCGGCCGCTCATCCAGCGGACGGACCTGCCGGTTGAGCAGCACCCGGCCGCTCTCGAACAGCGCGGCAAAGGCCACATTGTTGAGGTGGCCGTTGATATCCATGTCCTGAAAGCGCGTCTGCAAGTCGATGCAGACGGGGTAGCTGGCGGCATCGAGCCGCCAGCTTTCCGGTTTCGCCATGTCAGCGCGGCGCCATGCGGATGCCGCCGTCGAGGCGGACGTCCTCGCCGTTGAAATAGCCATTCTCGATCATGCACATCGCGAGATTGGCATATTCGTCGGGGTTGCCGAGGCGCTTCGGGTTGAGCACCGAGGCGCCGAGCGCATCGCGGACATTCTGCGGCGCGCCGGCGAGCAGCGGAGTGTCGAAAATGCCCGGCAGGATCGTGTTGACCCGGATATTCTCGTTGCCGAGGTCGCGCGCGATCGGGAGCGTCATGCCCACGACGCCGCCCTTCGACGCGGAATAGGCCGCCTGGCCGATCTGGCCGTCCTCGGCCGCGACCGATGCGGTGTTGACGATCGCGCCGCGCTCGCCGTCTTCCATCGGGTCGAGCGTCAGCATGCCCGCCGCCGACTTGGCGATGCAGCGGAAGGTGCCGACGAGGTTGATCTGGATGATCCAGTTGAACGCGTCGAGCGGGAAATGCTTGATGCTGCCGTCTTCCTTCGAGCGGCTTGCGGTCTTGATCGCGTTGCCGGTTCCCGCGCAGTTGACGAGGATGCGCTCCTGACCGTGCGCTTCGCGCGCCTTGGCGAAGGCGGCGTCGACCGAGGCGTCGTCGGTGACGTTGCACTCACAGAAAATGCCGCCGAGTTCGGCCGCGATCGCGAGGCCCTTTTCTTCCTGCAGGTCGAAGATCGCGACCTTGACGCCCTTCGCAGCGAG
>CBJKNR010000406.1:0-3598 GCA_966417555.1 uncultured Sphingopyxis sp. | reverse complement strand
GAACGGTGCTGAAGCGTTTCGGTGTCGCGCGGGATTTCGACGTGGATGACGAGGCTGAGCGTCGGCAGGTCGATGCCGCGCGCGGCGACGTCGGTCGCGACGCAGACACGCGCCCGGCGATCGCGCAGCGCCTGCAGCGCGTGGTTGCGCTCGTTCTGGCTATGCTCGCCCGACAGCGCCACCGCGGCGAAGCCGCGTTCGATCAGGCTCGCGTGCAGGCGGCGGACATTGTCGCGCGTCGCGCAGAACAGCATCGCGGTCTCGGCCTCGTGCAGGCGGAGCAGGTTGATCACCGCGCCTTCGATGTCGGCGGGGGCGACGGTCACCGCCTGATAGGCGATGTCACCATGGCCGCGGTCTTCGCCGACGGTCGAGATGCGCAGCGCATCGCGTTGATAGCGCTTGGCGAGCTGGACGATCGGCTTGGGAAGCGTTGCGGAGAAGAGCAGCGTCCGGCGCGTTTCGGGGGTGGCGTCGAGGATTTCCTCGAGATCGTCGCGAAAGCCCATGTCGAGCATTTCGTCGGCTTCGTCGAGCACCGCGACGCGCAGCCCCTCGAGATCGAGCGCGCCGCGTTCGAGATGGTCGCGCAGGCGCCCCGGGGTGCCGACGACGATATGGACGCCCTGGCTGAGGTTGCGGCGTTCCTTGCTGGCGTCCATGCCGCCGACGCAGGTCGCGATGCGCGCGCCGGCCTTGCCGTAAAGCCAGCTCAGCTCGCGGCTGACCTGCAGCGCGAGTTCGCGCGTCGGGGCGACGATCAGTGCGAGCGGCGAGGTCGCGAAGGGCAGGCGGCCCTCCTCGATCAGCTCGTCGGCCATCGCGAGGCCGAAGGCGACGGTCTTGCCCGAGCCGGTCTGCGCCGAGACAAGCAGGTCGCGGCCCTTGGCCTCGGCCTCGCTGACCTGTGTCTGGACGGGGGTGAGCGCTTCATAGCCGCGCGCGGTAAGGGCGTCCGAAAGGACGGGCGAGAGATGTTCGAAATTCATTTTGTTCTTCTTGTCCTGTGCAGCGAAGGTGTCGCTGTTTCTGTCCTCGCTGCCCCGGCCTTGTCGCGGGTCTGCCGCCCGCGATCGAAACGTTGGGTCATGAATGCCGAAACGCGTTCGGCATGACGAAGAATTATCTGGGTTTTTCCTAAAGCGCCTGGCCCGCAGCGTGTCCGCTGGCCCAGGCCCATTGAAAATTATAGCCGCCCAGCCACCCGGTGACGTCCACGGCTTCGCCGACCGCATACAGTCCCGGCACGCTTTTGGCCACCATTGTTTGCGAGGACAGATTGGCCGTCGAAATTCCGCCGACGGTGACCTCGGCCTTGGCGAAGCCTTCGGTGCCGTTGGGGCGGAATGTCCAGCGCTTGAGCCGCGCCTCGGCATCGGCAAGCTTGCGGTCGGTCTGCGCGCCGAGTTCACCGGCAAGCGCAAGGCGCTCGGCGAGCGTCTGCGCGAGACGGTCGGGCAGCGCGAGTATCGAGGCAAGTGTCGCGCGGGGGCGATCGCGCTTCGCTTCGACGAGCCAGCCGGGTTCGGCGCCCGGCAGGAAGTCGATCGTCACCGGCTCGCCGTGGCGCCAATAGCTGCTGATCTGGAGGATCGCGGGTCCCGAAAGTCCCTTGTGCGTGAAGAGCGCGGCCTCACGGAACGCCGCCTTGCCCGCGCGGGCTTCGACAGGGGTCGCGACGCCCGACAGGTCGCGGAACAGCACATCGTCGCCGCCGAGTGTCAACGGGACAAGCGCGGGGCGGGGTTCGACCACCTTGAGGCCGAACTGGCGCGCGAGATCGTAGGCGAAACCGCTCGCGCCCATCTTCGGGATCGACGGGCCGCCGGTGGCGATGACGAGATTGGGGGCGGCGAAATGCCGGTCGCCGAAGGTCACGCCAAAAACGCCATCGGCGTGTGTCACGCCCTGCACCGGCTGGCCGCAGCGGACGTCGACGCCGCCCTTCGCGCATTCTTCCAGCAGCATCGCGACGACCTGTTTCGCCGAGCCGCCGCAGAAGAGCTGGCCAAGCGTCTTTTCGTGGTACGCGATGCCGTAGCGGTCGACGAGCGCGATGAAATCGGCGGGGGTGTAGCGCGCGAGCGCCGATTTGGCGAAATGCGGGTTCGCCGAGATATAGCGGTCGGGCGCGGTATGGATGTTGGTGAAGTTGCAGCGGCCGCCGCCGGAGATGAGGATTTTCTTGCCCACCTGGTCGGCATGGTCGAGCAGCAGGACGCGCTTGCCCCGCTGCCCCGCGACCGCGGCGCACATCAGCCCGGCCGCGCCGGCGCCCAGCACGATGGCGTCGTAAGTTGTCATGTGGACCTTAGTGCAGCTTTGCGATCGAGAGGCCGTCGGCCTTGGCGCGCTGCTTCACCGATTCCTCGCTGCGCGTCAGCGCCCTGGCGATGGCTTTCAGCGCCATGCCCTTTTTGGCGAGCGTGTGGAGCTTGTCGATCTCGGCCGCGGTCCACGGCTGTTTGTGGCGTTCGAACTTGTCCTTCATGCCTGCGTCTCCGGATCGGGTTCGACGGCAAGGATCAGGATGGCATCTTCGCGGCCCTGATATTCGACGCTCTCGCCCGCCTCGGCACCCATCATCGCGCGGACGAGTGGCGCGGAAAAGGCGATGAAGCCTTGCGCCGGATCCGCCTCGTCGCCGCCGACGACGGTGATCGTCTTTTCCACGCCGTTCAGGCGATAGGCGACGCTGCTCCCGACCCCGACGCTACCGTCGGCAGGCGGCGCCTGCACCTCCGCCGTCGATTGCCGCGTGTGGAAATAGCGCAGGCGGCGCTGCAGCTTCTTGCGCGCCTCCTCGCCGGTCTCGGCGGCGATCGCGGCTTCGAGGCGCCGGACCTCTTCGCCAAGCAAGCGCGACCCGCGCGGGGTGACGAGGTTCGGCCCGACCGGGATCGGGAGTTCGAACTCGGGTTCTTTATGTTCGTCGTCGCTCTCGCGGCGAAAGGCTACGCTCATCGTCTCTTTCCTGAAGGATGCGCGCCTCTGCGCCATGAAGGTGGCGACAAGATGGCGGTGCACGCTGGACATTCGCGCCAAGTGTGTGTTATGTACATAACACACGAAGGAGATTTTCCATGCGTAACTGGACGATGGCGGCGTTGCCGCTGGCTCTCGCGATGACTGTCACGGCGTGCAGTGCCGAAGGGACGAGCGACGGCAAGAATGGCAAGCGCACGGTGGACGCGGGCCCGGCGACGACGCAGAGCTATGACCTCAAGGGCTTCACCGGCGTCAAGGTCGCGGGCCCCGACGATGTGACGATCCGCCGCGGCGACGCGTTCGCGATCACCGCGAAGGGGCCGAAGGCGGTGATCGACGAGCTGGAGATCGAGCTCGACGGCGACATGCTGGCGATCGGCCGCAAGAATTCGGGCTTCAGCTTCAGCTGCGACGACGACGATGTCGAGATCGCGATCACCATGCCGGCGCTGCGCGCGGTACGGCTGACCGGATCGGGCGAGATCGACGCCGATGCCGTCGACGGCGACGCGGTCGAGGCGGTGGTCACCGGCTCGGGCGACCTCAAGGGCGGGGCGCTGAACGGCAAGAACGCCAAGGAGTATCGCGCTACGCTCGGTCGCAAGCCGAT
>CBJKNR010000405.1:0-3600 GCA_966417555.1 uncultured Sphingopyxis sp. | reverse complement strand
TTTCGAGGATCAGCGGCACGCGCTTGCCCTCGACATAACCGGGCGGCAGGGTCAGCCAGCCCTCGATTGTCTTGCCGTCGTGGCTGGAGGCAGCAGTGATCTTGCGGACTTCGCCGAGCGATTTCACTTCGCGCAAGCTGCGGTTGAGGTCGGTGAGCATGCGCGCCGTTCCGCCGCGCGCAAGCTGCACCTCGGCGGGACGGGTTGCGGTGCCGCCCGTGAAGGCGATCGCGCCGCCGTCCGAGACGCTGAAACTGCCGCCGGTATACGGCCGGTCGAGCCCGCCGCCCGAAAGGCCGGTCGCGGCGGTGCGCACCGACCCGTCGAGGCCGATGCGCGCAACTTTCGTTTCGCCATGGTCGTCGTACTGCGCATAGACGCTGCGGCCGTCGGCCGCCCACTGGATGGCGTCGATGCCATAGTCCCAATTGGCGGTCAGGCTGCGCTTGCCCGAGCCGTCGCGGTTCATGACGTAGAGCTGCGTGTTCTCGTAGGCGCGCAATTTGTCGTCGAAACCGAGATATGCGATCTTGCCGCCGTCGGGTGAAACGAGCGGATTGGCGTCGGGGCCGTTGCGGTCGGTGAGCGCGGTGACCGTGCCGCTCGTCACGTCGAGCGCGTGGATTTCGCTTTCGACCGGATCGCTTTCCCAGTCGGGCTTGCGGTTCGCGCTGAAATAGAGGGTGCGGCCGTCGCGCGACCAGCTCAAGGGGCCGCCGTCGTGATAGGGGCCGAAGGTCAGCTGGCGCGGCGAGCCGCCGGTCGTGGGGACGACGAAGATCTTTTCGAACCCCGGTTCGATATAGCCCTCGCCGTCGGCGCGATAGGTGAGGAGGTCGCGGACTTCGAGCGGATCGGCCCATTTCGCGCCTTCGGGCTTGTTCTTCGGCGCCGAGCCGAAGCTGGGGCCGTCGTCCTTAACAAGCATCGTATAGGCGATCGAGCGGCCGTCGGGCGACCAGGCGAGGCTCGACGGGCTGGTGGGCAAACCGGTGAGCCGCACCGCCTCGCCGCTCGCCATCCAGCGCACCCAGAGCTGCGCGCTGCCGCCTTCGGTCGAGGCGAAGGCGAGGCGCTTGCCGTCGGGCGACCAGCGCGGCGAAAAGGCGCCGCCGCTGCGCCCGGCAACCGGGGTTTCCTCGCCGGTCGCGGTGTCGATCAGCCAGATCGAGCTGACCGCGCGGTCGGACATGATGTCGTTCGACCGGCGGACATAGGCGATATGGCGGCCGTCGGGGCTGATCTGCGGATCGGAGGCGATCGAGAGGTCGAAGAGATCGGCGCCGGTAAGGCGGCGCTCGGGGCCCAGCCTCGCGCTTCCGATGGCCGAGGCGGACGTGGCGGGTGTTTCGGTGGGAGCGGCCGTCGCGGGGGCCGGTGGCTGTTCTTCCTGCGCGAGACCGAGTTGCGGGACAAGGGCGAGAAGGCTCACCCCCAACAATGCCAGTTTGCGCATGAAATGCTTTCCCTTTTTGCGATGGGGATGATCTGAACTTTTCGGGGATGCGGGTCAACCGTCTGCCGCAAAACCCACCCATCGCCATCCTGGCGAAGGCTGGGATCTCGACCTCACTCCCTGTAAAAAGGGCGAGCTCCTTTCCTCTCGTGGGGATGACGAGACGATGTAACCGCCTATCCGTCGCGCCCGTAAACGTCGTCGCGGAAGGTGATCCCGCGGTCAGTCGCCACGGCGGTGATATAGGTCAGGTAGACGGGAACCTCGACCGGCAGCGGAACCGCCTGCTCGGGCGCTTTCGATTTGGTGTTGATCGAGCGATGGAGCAGCCACTGGCCGAGCGCGCCGGCATTTTCGAGGCGGATGCAGCCGTTCGAGAAATGCCGGTCGGGCTTCTTGAGCAGGGCGCGCTCGGGCGTGTCGTGGAGGTAGATGCCCTCGTCGTTGGGGAAGAGGAATTTGACCCTGCCCATCGAATTGGCGCCGCCGGGAAGCTCGCGCAGGCGCAGCAGCTGATCGCCCGCGGCGACCGCGGGCCAGTCGATCTCGGACGGCGCGAGCTTGCGCGGGTTGGGCCCCCAGTCGGAGAGCGCCTCCATGCGCAGCGAGGCGAGGCTGCGCCCGGCGAGCACCTTGGGCGCGATGCTTTTCTGCGCGAGATAGTCGGGGACGTTCCAATAGGGGTTGAGGATCGCCCATTGCAGCTTGCCCGCGAGCATCGGCGTCTGCGTCTCGGGGGCGCCGACGACGACCTTCATCGTGCCCGCGCGCTTGCCCGCGCCATAGAACCAGAGCTGCCCCGACGAAGCGTCGACGACGACGTGATGCGTGTAGGGGCCGGGCAGGATGCGCGTGCGGTCGAGGTTGAGGCGGAGGCGCGCCATCGCGTCGCCGGAGACCCCACCCGCCTGCGCGCGGCCCATGAGCGCGCGGAGGCGGACATAATGTTCGCTCATCCAGCCCATGTTCTTGATATAGGTGCCAAAATCCTTGGGGAAGGCGGCGGCGCGGAGTATCGCGTCGGCATCCTGTTTCCGGGGTTTCAGCGAGCGATCGGCATATTCCATCTTTGCCTTGCCGGGACGGCGCATGTCCTGGACATAGCGCGCGAAGGACGCAGAGAGCGCGACGTCGGCGCGCGCGAGCGCCTGCGGGTCGCCGCCGCGCGCGCGGGCGATCAACACCTCGAGCTTTTCGGGATCATAGGATGAGGATTTGAGGCCATCGCGCGAGGCGGTCGAGAGATAGCCGAGCAGCGTCACGGCTTCGGGGCCGATCTTGCCAGCGCGGACCCAGAGCGGCTTGTAAGCGCGCGCGGCATAGAAGCGCTTGACGTCGCCGCCGGCCTCTTCGCGGATCGCGCTCTGGATCGTGAGCGCGCGCGCCTCTGCCTGCGCCGCGAATGCGGGCGGAGCGAGAGGGACGGCGAGCGCCGCTATTGCGAGAAAAAGGGGAGCGCAGCGACGCCGCGCCCCCCGGACATGCGTGTTCAGCCGCGTTCTCCCAGCCGCGTCGGGGCGGGCGGGGGCGGGGGCGGCGGCGGAGTGTAGTTCGGATGATAGATGCCATCGGCGGTGTAATAGCCGTCGATGATGCCGTCGCCATCGCGGTCGGCGGCGACGCTGCCCGGAACCGCACCCGGCGGCGGAGGCGGCGCGGCCGCGACCTCTTCCCGTTGCGAGCAGGCGGAGAGCGCAAGTGCGCCAAGCGTAGCGAGCATGATGGGTTGGAAACGCATAGACCTCTCCTTTTCGATGCATCCGGAAATCGCTTTCCACATGCGAGTGCCCAACCCCGGGATCGAGCCATGCGCAGCTTGACGGGCGCGTCATTCGTCCCGCGATCGGGGGTGTTTTTTGAACGATGATCTGCCCGATAAGTTCCCGCGTGCCGTCGCGGCGGTGGACATGGCCGCCCGGGAGGTTAAGCCGGGCGTCGCAGCCGACCGGCGGCTGAATCAACGGCAGAGGCAGTGAACATGGATTTTTCGCGGTTGCAGGCTTCGAGCAAGATCGGCGACGACTGGGTCTATCCGCAGCCGCCCTGCCTGAATTTCGGCTGGCTCGAGGTCGACCGCGAGCCCGCGCACCGCATCTATTGGGAAGAATATGGCAATCCCGACGGCGAGCCCGTGATGTTCCTCC
>CBJKNR010000404.1:0-3601 GCA_966417555.1 uncultured Sphingopyxis sp. | reverse complement strand
GTCGACGGGTCGGGCAAGCCCGTGATCCTGCGCGGTATGGGGCTCGGCGGCTGGATGCTGCAGGAAGGCTATATGCTGAAGCTCGGCGAGGTCGGGCAACAGCATAAAATCCGCGCGAAGCTCGTCGAGCTGGTAGGCGAGGAGCGCACCGCGACCTTCTACCGCGCGTGGCTCGACAATCATACGACCGAGGCCGACATCGCTGCGATGGCGAAATGGGGCTTCAACTCGGTGCGCCTGCCGATCCATTTCGACCAGCTCACCCTCCCCGCCGACGAGGAACCGAAGCCGGGCGAGGACACGTGGCACGAGGAGGGTTTCCGGCGCATCGACCGCCTGCTCGAATGGAGCAAGGCGAACCGCATCTGGCTGATCCTCGACCTCCACGCCGCGCCCGGCGGTCAGGGCAATGACCTCGCCATCTCCGACCGCGATCCAGCGAAACCATCGCTGTGGCAGAGCGCGGAGAACCAGCGCAAGACCGTCGCGCTGTGGGCGAAGCTCGCGGCACGCTACAAGGACGAGCCGTGGATCGGCGCCTATGATCTGATCAACGAGCCCAACTGGAGCTTCGCGACCCCCGGCAGGGGCAATGGCTGCGACGAAACCGAGAATAAGGCGGTGTGGGCGCTGCAACAGCGCATCACGCAAGCGATCCGCGCGGTCGACAAGCGGCATATCGTGGTCATCGAGGGCAATTGCTGGGGCAATAATTACAAGGGCCTGCCCCCCGCGTGGGACACCAATATGGCGCTGAGTTTCCACAAATACTGGAACCGCAACGACGCGGCGAGCATCGCGGAGATCAAGGCGCTGCGCGCCAGCTATAACCGCCCGGTCTGGCTCGGCGAGTCGGGCGAGAACAGCAATGGCTGGTTTCGCGACGCGATCGCGCTCGTCGAGGGCGACGGCATCGGCTGGAATTTCTGGCCGCTGAAGAAGATCGGCTTCAACCAGCCGCTCGAGGTCGAACCGGGCGACGGCTGGATAAAGATCGCGGCATGGATGACCGACAAGGGGCCGAAGCCCGCCGCCGACGAGGCTTTTGCCGCGATGATGCAACTCGCGGAGAACACGCGCTTCGAGAAGAATATTCCCAAACCCGACGTGATCGACGCGATGTTCCGCCAGCCGCACGATGCAGGTTACCGCCCCTTCGCCAAGCGCACGCTCGGTGCAAAACCGCTGACCATCGCCGCTGCCGACTACGACCTCGGCCCGCCGGGCGTCGCCTATCGCGATACGGTCGACGCCAATTATCATGTCGCGACCGGCGGCGAGCGGATGCCGTGGAACAACGGCATGACCTACCGCAACGACGGCGTCGACATCGCGCGCACCGCCGATGGAAAACCCTATGTCGGCGACTTCGTGACGGGCGAGTGGATGCGCTACAGCGCCGATGTCGCGAAGCCGGGCCGCTGGAGCGTGACCGCGCGCGTGCGATCGCCGAAGGGCGGCCGCGTCGGCATCGACGAGCCCGGCGTCGCCGTTCCCGCGGGTAGCGGATGGCAGGTCATCAAGCTCGCCGACCTCGACCTGCCCGCCGTCCGCGGAACCGTGACGCTGCGTGCGCTGGGTTGCAGCGACTGCGAGGTTGCCGAACTTATCTTCACCCCGCGCTAGAGCCTGTCCTGAAGGGGCGGGAACCCATCGCCTCCCCCGCGCGTCCTCATTGCACAGCGGGCGGGGCGTGCGAGCGGAGTTATGCCCATGTCCATGATCGCCGTCTTTTTCGGCCGCCTGTTCATCGCCGTGATCTTCATCGTGTCGGGGATCAACAAGCTGATCCATGTGAACGACACCGGCGCGATGATGTCAGCCGCGGGGCTGCCCGGCGGCCTCGCCATTCCGACCGGCCTGTTCGAGCTGATCGCGGGCATCTGCCTCGCGCTCGGCATCGCGACGCGGCTGTGGTCGATCCTGCTCGCGGCGTTCGTGCTGCTGACGATCCTGTTCTTCCACCGCGAATTCACCGATCCCGAGCAGGCGATGGCGGCGATGAAGAATCTCGCGATCGCGGGCGGACTCCTCTGCCTCTTCGGCTATGGCCACACGCGCTGGAGCTACGACGCGCTGCGCGCGCGCCGCCGTGACGAGCGCGCCGCGCACCGCGCCGAAGCTCATGCGACCGAAGCCGAACTCCGCGCCGCACGCGCCGAGGGCCGCGCCGAAGCAATCGGCGCGCCGGAGGTGGTCCGCAAACGCCCATTCTGGAGCCGCTGAATCCTTTCGTCATTGCGAGCGGAGCGAAGCAATCCAGAGTAAGCTTCAACCGCTCTGGATTGCTTCGCTCCGCTCGCAATGACGATGACTGGATGGTCGCGCTATCCGCTTGGCAAGCCAGCTACTCTGCGCTAGCCTCCACTTAACGTTTACGTAAAGGGAGGGTTTGTCATGGCGTCCCGCGATCTCGACATCGTCGTTTACGGCGCAACCGGCTTTACCGGCCGCCTCGTCGCCGAATATCTCGCGCACCAGTACAAGGATCGCAAGGACGCGCCCAGATGGGCGATGGCGGGGCGCAGCCTCGACAAGCTCGCCGAGGTGCGTGACCTCATCGGCGCGAGCCCCGAGACTCCGCTGATCGTCGCCGACGCAAGCGATCCGGCGAGCCTCGACAAGATGGCGGCGAGCACGAAGGTCGTACTGACCACGGTCGGCCCCTACCAGCTCTACGGCAACGAGCTCGTCGCCGCCTGCGTCCGCGCCGGGACCGCCTATGCCGATCTTTGCGGCGAGCCCGGCTGGATGCGCGAGATGATCGACGAACATGAGGCCGCAGCCAAGGCTTCGGGCGCGCGCATCACCTTCAGCTGCGGTTTCGACTCGATCCCCTTCGACCTCGGCGTATCCTTCCTTCAGGCCGAAGCCGTGAAGCGCCACGGCAAACCCGCGCCGCGCGTCAAGGGCCGCGTCCGCAAGATGGCGGGCGGCGCCTCGGGCGGCACGATCGCGAGTCTGACCGAGACGATGAAGGCGATCGCCAGAAAGCCGTCGCTTGCGCTGCTGCTCAAATCCTCCTTCGCGCTGACTCCGGGCTTCGAGGGCCCGTCGCAGCCGACCGGGCTGATCCCCGAATATGACAGCGCGACGGGCACATGGACCGCGCCCTTCGTGATGGCGCCGATCAACACCAAGAATGTCCACCGCACCAATTTCCTGCTCGGCCATCCATGGGGTGCGGATCTGGTCTACGACGAGATGGTGATGACGACGATCGGCGATGCGGGCAAGGCGATGGCCGAAGCGATGGCGAAAGCGAACCCGTTCGGCGACGCACAGCTCAAACCCGGCGAAGGCCCGGGCAGGGAGGAGCGCGAAAAGGGCTTCTACGACATCCTTTTCATCGGCGAATATCCCGACGGCACCACCGTGCGCGCTTCGGTGCAGGGCGACCGCGACCCCGGCTATGGCTCGACCTCGAAAATGCTCGCCGAGACGGGCATCGCATTGCTCGCGAACAAGGGCGAAGGCGGCGTCTGGACCCCGGGCGCGCTGCTCGGCGACGCGCTGATCGAACGGCTGACCGCCAATGCCGGACTGACCTTCCAGATCGAGGAATAACGAAACAATGCCCACCTCCCCCAGCGCGCTCGAC
>CBJKNR010000403.1:0-3601 GCA_966417555.1 uncultured Sphingopyxis sp. | reverse complement strand
CGGAAGCATCTTTGACGGGCTTGCCGCACTCAAGAAGGATAATCGGGGCTACGATCTCCGGCATCTGCTTTGCGGCGCCGAAGGAACGCTGGGCATCGTCACGGCGGCGTGCCTCCGCCTCGTCCCGGATGCCGCGCGGCGCACGGCATGGGTGGGGCTCGAATCGCCCGAAGCTGCGCTCCTTTTGCTGCGCCGCCTCGACGCGGCAATCGGTCGCGAGCTCGAGGGGTTTGAACTTGTTCCGCACGCATGCCTCGAGGCGGTATTGCGTCATATTCCCCAGACACGCGCGCCGCTTGCAAAGGCGCATCCATGGTATGTGCTGCTGGAGCTGGCGGGCGAAAGCAATCAGACCTTGGGAGAAGTGCTGGAAGAGCAGCTCGCGGCGGCCCTCGACTCCGGCTTGATCGGCGACGTCGTCATCGCCAAGAATAATGGCGAAAGCGATGCCTTCTGGCGGCTGCGCGATTCGATCTCGGAGGCAGAACGCGCCGAGGGCCCGGCCCTGCAACATGATGTCAGCGTTCCGGTGGAACAGATGCCCGCCTTCATCGCGGAAAATCCGCGGCGGCTCGTCCGGGCCTTCCCCGGCGTCCGTGCGCTGTCTTTCGGCCATCTTGGCGATGGCAATGTCCACCACCATGTCCAGCCGCCGGCGGGCGGCGACGGTACCGCATGGCTTGCCGAACATGGCGCGGCCGTCAGCCGGCTGGTCTATTTGCACGTCCTCGAGCTCGGCGGTTCGATTTCGGCCGAACATGGCATCGGCCAGATGAAGCGCGACATACTGGCCGAACTCGACAGCCCCGCGCGCCTCGCTGCGCTCCGCGCGGTCAAGGCGGGGCTCGACCCGGCAGGAATATTCAACCCCGGCAAGCTGATCGGATGAAGCCGGTCCGATCGCGCCCGAAAGTGCGTCATCGCCCCCTTGCGCCGCGCGGCACAGGCCAATAAGGCGCAATATCTTTTTTGTCCTGCCCTGCGGGACCCTGACCGGAGTTCTAACATGGCCACCGCGCCCGCACCTGCCAACCTGCCGATCTTCTACAAGGACCTCGCTCCGCTTTCGAGCGTCGAGCATGCAGACTTTCACGCACGCCCGCTCGAAAGCGCTGAATTCCTTGTGGGTCAGCACGCGATCCCGCTGACGTCCGACGAATTTGTGTCGGCCTGCCGCTTTTTTCCTATTGTCTTTTCCGCAGGGGAAAACCAGGTTCCGCTCGCGCTGATGGGGCTCAACGAAGGTATCAACACCTTCGTCGATGACCAGGGCAAGCTGGTCAATCCGGTTTATGTGCCGGCCTACATCCGCCGCTATCCCTTCCTTCTCGCGCGTCTTCAGCCCGATTCGGAAGATCTGTCGCTCTGCTTCGACCCGACCTCGGGTGCAGTCGGCAAGTTTGACGAGGGTGACCCGCTGTTCGTCGACGGACAGCCGTCCGAGCAAGTGCAGGCAGTGCTCGAATTCTGCAAGAATTTCGAGGAAGCCGGCCAGCGCACCGGTTTGTTCATGGACGAGCTGAAGAAGGCCGATCTGCTCATGGACGGTGAAGTCGCGATCCAGCAGGAAGGCAACGACAAGCCATATGTTTATCGCGGTTTCCAGATGGTCGACGAGAACAAGCTGCGCGAATTGCGCGGCGACGTGCTGCGCAAGCTGACGCAGAATGGTATCCTCGCATTGATCTTCGCCCACCTCTTCTCGCTGCAGTTGATGCGCGAAGTGTTCGCGGCGCAGGTCCAGAGCGGCAAGATGCCCCTCAATACCGAATTGCCTGCTGCCTGAGGGCAAACAAACACAAGGCCGCCCTTGCTCGATGCGGGGCGGCCTTTTGCTTTCTGGCCGAACAATCGGCCCCATGCGGCTCAGAAGTCGACTGCGACGCCTTTGAGCTCCCAGTCGCCGTAGCGCACCGGGTTGCGCCCGCCGGGTTGATCCTCGGCCTCGTCTTCATGGATCGGACGCGGCGCCGGAACCGCGCTGTTTGTCCAGCTCTCGGGTGCTTTCACGTGCGCGGGGCGCTTTACAGCACGCGGAGTTCCGCCGATGGTCGCGATCGGGCTGCTTTCGGTCGTCATGCCATTCATATAGGATTTTTGATGCCCCACGCCAACCACGCCATTACCGGTCATGGCTGATCGTCGCCCTCCGCGTCGCCGGAGGTCGCCGGGCGAGGCTGACCCGCCAGGCATGGCGCCGCGCCGCGCCGCGCTGCGGCTGCTCGACGCAATCCTGCGGCGCGGCGATCCACTGGACGTCGCCACGCACGCCGCCGCGCAAGGGCTGGCCAGTGCGGACCGTGCCTTTGCCGTCGCTATCGCCTCAGAGGCGTTGCGCTGGATGGTCGATATCGATGCGCTGATCGACGGCGCGACGGCGCAAATCCTCCCCGACGACGTCAAATCACGCGCGGTGCTACGGATTGCCCTCGCCCAGCTGCTGGCGCTCAAAAGCCCGGGCCATGCGGTGGTATCGACCGCGCTGCCGCTCGTCGATGGTGGCCCGCGACGGTTGGTCCATGCGATCCTGTCGCGCGCGCAGCAGGAAGAATGGCAGCTTCCGGCAAGCGCTACCCTTCCTCTGCCCGCTGCCGAACGCTGGGCCGAGCAATGGGGTCTGAAAATGGTTGAAGCGGCGGGAGCTGGCTGGAGCGCGCCGCCGCCGATCGATCTCAGCTTCGCCGCCGAACCGGGCGCGGACGAATGGGCGGGCGCCGTTTCGCTCGCACCGCGCCATCGCCGCCTTCCCCGTGGTCAAGCCGTCGAAACGATGCCCGGTTATGGCGAAGGTGGCTGGTGGGTGCAGGATCTGGCGGCGAGCCTGCCCGCGCGCCTCCTCGGCGCTGGTGAAGGGCGAACGGTGCTTGATCTCTGTGCTGCGCCCGGCGGCAAGACGATGCAACTCGCTGCCGCTGGATGGAATGTCGTCGCCGTCGACGCCAGCGCAAAGCGCCTTGAGCGGCTGCGCGCCAATATCGAACGCACGGGCCTGTCCGCGGAGATTGTCCAAGGAGATATCCGGTCGTGGGAGCCTGCGGAAGCCACCGATGCGATCCTGCTCGACGCGCCTTGTTCGGCAACCGGCATTTTCCGCCGGCACCCCGACGTGCTTCATCGCGTCGAACCGCGGCAGATCGAAGAAATGGTCGTGCTGCAGGCTGAACTGCTCGCGCGGGCGGCGCGCTGGGTCAAGCCGGGCGGCATGCTGGTCTATGCGACCTGCTCGCTCGAGCGCACCGAGGGGGAGGATCAGATATCGGCCTTCCTTGATCGCCACGCCGGCTGGACGATCGAACCGGCCCGAGCCGACGAGCTACCCGACACGATCGCTCCCGACGCTCGTGGCTTCGTCCGCACCCTGCCCGGCATGTTGGCCGAGGCTGGCGGACTCGACGGCTTTTTCATTGCGCGCCTGCGCGCGCCGTCAGGCTGAGCGCCGCGACAGACGATAGAGCGCGAGCTCGCCATAATCCTTGGCGAGCCCCACCTTGCCGACATAGTCGCAGTCGAAATCGCGCGCATTCCGCAGCTCGGCCGCGTCATGGCCGCCGCCTTCCATCCCGAGCTCTCCGACGACCTCCGACTCCACGACCACTTCCTG
>CBJKNR010000402.1:0-3613 GCA_966417555.1 uncultured Sphingopyxis sp. | reverse complement strand
AGGCCCCGCTCGGCGATGCGGCCGACGACCGCCTCGCACACGGCGGGGGTCACAAATTTCCGGATGTCGCCGCCGAAGATCGCGATTTCCTTGACCAGCCGCGACGCGATCGGCTGCAGCCCGACGTCGGCCATCAGGAACACCGTCTCGATCCGGTCGTTGAGTTGCTGGTTCATCCCCGCCATCTGATATTCATATTCGAAGTCGGCGACCGCGCGCAGTCCGCGTACGATCACGCTCGCGCCCTCACGCTCGGCAAAATCCATCAGCAGCGAATTGAATCCGACGACGCGAATGTCGCCCTCGATCGCCGCAACCTCGGCCTTGACCATCGCGATGCGTTCATCATCGTCGAACATCGGCGACTTGGTGATGTTGGTGGTCACGCCGATGACGAGCCGATCGACGAGCTTCGCACCGCGGCGAATAATATCCATATGGCCCAATGTGATCGGATCGAATGTCCCCGGATAAACCCCCACGCGCATCAACGGTCCCTTTCCACGACATAGCGCGCGATCGCGCGCAGGAGCGCCGCCTCTTCGCCGAAGCCGGCCAGATGCTGGGTCGCCTGTTCGACGAGCAGCCCCGCCTGTGCGCGCGCGCGTTCGATCCCCATCAGGGTGACGAAGGTCGCCTTGCCCGCGGCATCATCCTTGTGCAGCGCCTTGCCCGCGAGCGCCTCGTCACCCTCGACGTCCATGATGTCGTCGGCGATCTGGAAGGCGAGCCCGATGTCGCGCGCATAGCCGCGCAGCGGGCGGCGCCCCTCGGCCGGGATACGCGCGAGGATCGCCCCCGCCTCGACCGAAAAGGCGATCAGCGCCCCGGTCTTGAGCTGCTGCAGCCGCGTCACCGTCGGCAGGTCGAAATTCGACGTCCCGGCGGCGAGGTCCATCATCTGCCCGCCCGCCATGCCCGCGGGACCGGCAGCACGCGCGAGTTCGCAGCAAAGCTCGGCGCGCACAAAGGGATCAGCGCTCGTCACCGGGTCGCACAGCCATTCGAATGCAAGGGCATGCAGCGAATCGCCTGCGAGCACCGCGGTCGCCTCGTCGAACGCCTTGTGCACCGTGGGCTTGCCGCGGCGCATATCGTCATCGTCCATACACGGCAGGTCGTCGTGGATCAGCGAATAGACGTGCATCGCCTCGACCGCCGCGCCGACGCGCAGCGTCAGGTCGCGATCGACGTGGAACAGATCGCCCGCGGCGCGAACGAGCAAAGGCCGCAGCCGCTTGCCGCCGGCCACCGCCGCGTGGCGCATCGCTTCATAGAGCGGCCCGCGCGGGTCCGACGGAACGGCAAGCAACTGGTCGAACAGCCGGTCGATCCCCGCCGCGACCTCGGTCTGGGCGGACAGCAGCAACTGCCTTCCGCGCGAAGCTTCCTCGTCGGCAAGCGCCATCACGGATCAGCTTTCGCCGAAAGGGGTGGTTCCCGTCGGTCGGCCGTCGGCGCCCAGGCTGACCTGCTCGATGCGCGCCTGCGCGGCGGCGAGCCTTGCCTCGCAATGCAGGCGCAGGGCGTGGCCGCGTTCGTACAGCGCCACTGACCCCTCAAGGTTGACGTCGCCGCTTTCGAGCCGGCGCACGATCGTTTCGAGCTCGCCCATGGCGGCTTCGAACGACAGCGATGCGATGTCAGCGACCGTAGCGGCTTCGGGGGTGTCCGTCATGGCCCTGCTTTGGCCCCTTCGCCCCCTCGCGGTCAAGCTTGACGTGGTGATTTTGCCCTATAGCCTCGCGCCATGTTCATCGGCCATTTCGCCCCGGCGCTGATCGCTGCAGCCCGCCCGAAGGCGGCGGGCCTCGGAACGCTGTTCGTCGCGGCGCAACTCGTCGACATCGGTTTCGCCGCGCTGCTGGTCCCCGGCGTGGAGGCGATGCGGATCGTGCCCGGCATCACCGCGATGAATCCGATGGACCTCCATCACATGCCCTATACCCACAGCCTGCTCGGCGCATCGATATGGGCAATGATCCTCGGCGGCCTCCTCTGGTTCGCCACCAAACGCAAGGAGGCTGCAATCGGCACCGCGCTGGTCGTCGTCTCGCACTGGTTCATCGATCTTCTCGTCCATATTCCCGACCTGACGCTCCATGGCATGCCGCCCAAGCTCGGCCTCGGCCTGTGGAATCATCCGCTGATCGCGATGCCGCTGGAGATCCTGCTGATCGGCGGCGCCTTTCTCTATTACCTGCGCCGCACCGAAGCGCCGGGCGGCAACCGCCGGCTGTGGATTCTCGGCGGCCTGCTCGCCTTTGCGCAGGCGGTCGACTGGTTCGGGCCGAAAGAGCCCGCCTATTCGCCTGCGATCCCCGCAACGATGCTCTTCGCCTATGCGCTGCTCGCGGGAACCGCGGCGTGGGCAGGCGCAAACCGGCGCCTTGCCTCCCGCTGACTCATTCGCTTCGGCGCAATCACATTTCTGTTTTTTGCAATTGCTGGTGCGCGCTTCGCCAGTCATGTTGCACCGCACAAGAAGAGAGGGGCTCGAAGGCAAGTTTTGTCCAACCGACGTTGTTCATTGACAAGGACTTGCACCATGAAAAATCTCATTCTCCCCGCCCTCGGCCTGCTCGCGCTGGCGCCCACCGCCGCGCTGGCCAAGGACGAAGCGACCAAGCGTTTCGAACATGAAGGCGCGACCTACAGCTACACCGTCACCCAGGTCGGCGACACCCGCGTGATCACCGGTGTCGAGGAACGCACCGGCAAGCCGTTCACGCTCCGCGTCGGCCAGCACCGCGTCCGCGGCACCGTCGGCTCGCAGCAGGTGAGCTTCGCGCTCCGCGACGTCGAGCCGCTCAAGATCGAGACGGCCACGCTCGCGTCGCGCTAAAACAGGCTCCGACCGCAGACCCCATGATGTTTTCGCATCATGGGGTCTGTTCGTTTTGCGTGCGCGCGGCTAAAGGCGCGCCATGACTCAGACAGCAACCGCGCCCGCCTCCGTCATCACCCCCGAGATCGTCGCCGAACACGGCCTGTCTCCGGAAGAATATGAGCGCGTCCTGCACGCGCTCGGGCGCGAGCCGAACCTTGTCGAACTTGGCATCTTCTCGGTCATGTGGTCCGAGCATTGCAGCTACAAAAGCTCGCGCATCCACCTCAAGAAATTGCCCACCGAAGCCCCGTGGGTGATCTGCGGCCCCGGCGAGAATGCCGGGGTCATCGACATCGGCGAAGGGCCCGACGGCAAGAAGCTGGCCGCGATCTTCAAGATGGAGAGCCACAACCACCCGTCGTACATCGAACCCTATCAGGGCGCGGCGACCGGGGTCGGCGGCATTTTGCGCGACGTCTTCACCATGGGCGCGCGTCCGGTCGCGAACCTCAACGCGCTGCGTTTCGGGCGCCCCGACCATCCGAAGATGAAGCATCTCATCTCGGGCGTCGTCCACGGCATCGGCGGCTACGGCAATTGCGTCGGTGTCCCGACCGTCGGCGGCGAGGTCAATTTCCACAAGGCCTATGACGGCAATATCCTTGTCAACGCGATGACCGTCGGCGTCGCCGAGCAGGACAGGATCTTCTATTCGGCCGCGAGCGGCGTCGGCAATCCGATCGTCTATGTCGGCTCGAAGACCGGCCGCGACGGCATCCATGG